>CALROE020000017.1:0-13210 GCA_943369715.1 Bradyrhizobium ivorense | reverse complement strand
GAGGTGCTGCCGCTGCTGTCGGGCGACCTGCGGCCCGAAATGGTCGAGGCGCTGACGCGGGTGAAGGCCCGGTTCAAGACCGGCTGCATCACCAACAATCTGCCCGCCAACGCGATCGGCAGCCACAGCGGCCGCTCGCTCTACGTCGCCGAGGTGATGGCGCTGTTCGATCACATCATCGAGTCCGCCAAGATCGGCCTGCGCAAGCCCGATCCCCGCATCTATCAGATCATGGTGGAAACGCTCGGCGTCGATCCCGGACGATGCGTCTATCTCGACGATCTCGGCGTCAACCTGAAGCCGGCCCGCGACATGGGCATGACCACGATCAAGGTCGTCAATGCGCCACAGGCCATCGCCGAACTGGAAGCCGCGACCGGGTTGTCGCTGCGATAGGCGCAGCGTCAGCTTTCCAGTTGCAGGATCGTCATGTTGGCGTGGCGGATCCGCACGCTCAGTTCACGCCCCAGCGCCGACAACAGCTTGATCGCGATATCAGGCTGCTCCCGGCACAGCACGCTGAACGACGCCTCGCTCAGGCCGAAACCGCTGAGGTCTTCGTCGACCGTGATGGTGGCCGAGCGCGGCCCGTGGTCCAATAGCGCCAGCTCGCCGAGCACCGCGCCGGCGGCGAAGGTGACGAGCCTGATGTCGCCGTCATCGTGCCGAAGGTGCACGCTGGCGCGGCCTTTGGTGACGAGGTAGAGCGACGAGCCGGGATCGCCGCGCCGGAAAATGACATGGCCTGATGGCCACGCCACCGGCTCCAGCCAGCCGCGCAGTCGCTCGATCTGTTCGGCGGTGAAATCGCTCAGCAGCGGAAGCCGGTCGAGCGATAATTCGAGAGACTGTCCGGTTGCGGCATTGCGCAGCAGTTCGTCCTCCGCCCATTCGATGGCGCGATCGATGTCGGGGAAAAACCGGTCGCCGTGAAAGATATCGGCGAGCCGCGCGGCGGTCTCGGTGCGGCCTGACAGAACAAGTGCCAGCTTGACGCCTCGCGCGGCAAGTGCGGCGTCGATATCGCCGAGGATGCGGGCGCCCGTGGAATCGATTTCGGTCACGCGCCGCAGTTCGAGCAACAGGGCTTTGGTCCCCAGCGCGGTCTCGCTGTCGACGATCTGGGCGAGCCGCTCGGCCGTGCCGAAGAACAATGCGCCCTGCAGTTCGATGACCAGCACCGAGGTCCCCTGGACATGGAGTACTTCCAGCTCGGCCGGATCGCGGTACCGCCGCGAGCGCACGGTGTCGCAGCGATAGACTCGCCTGATATTGGAGCGGCTCATGCGCACCACGAACAGCAATACCGCCAGCACGATTCCGATGAACACCGCGAGCACGACATTGATCGCGATCGACAGCAGCGAGACGAACAGGGAAACGCCGAGATCGAGCGCGATGGCGCCGCGCTGTGGCGTGCCGGTTTTGACCAGGCGCGCAGCGAGTTGCCTGGTCCAGGGATCGATGTGCTGGATCGCGACCACCATGATGGCCGCCGACAGCACCGCGCGCGGCAGATAGGCCAGCGCCGGAAACAGCAGCGTCGCCGCCGCCAGCACCGCCACGGCATTGACGATTACCGAAAGCCAGCTGCGACCGCCGAAAGCGCGGTTGGCGAGGCTGGGGCCGATATTGATGCCGTTGGTGATGCCGCCGAAGCCCGCCGAAATCGCATTGGCAATGCCGAGACGCACCAGCAGGCGATCGTCACCGGCGCTGATATCGCCGGGCTGGCTGGTCAGCTTGGCGCACAACAGCGCGTCGATCGACGCGATCACCGCCAGCGCCAGCGCGCCCGACAGGATCACCGAAGCCGATTGCGCCAGCGGTGCCGCCATCGGCAGCCCTGAGAAATCCACCAGCACGGTGCGCATTGCGGCACTCGCGGTCAGGGGGCCTATTACCGGGCCCAGCATGTCACCGAGACCAAGAAGCACGATGGCATAATAGCTGACCGTGCCGCAGCCGAGGCCGACCAGCACCGGCGGCACCCTGGTCGAGATCCGGCGCGCGTTCCACATCGCCGCGAAGGTCAACGCGGCGACCGCCACGCTGAGCGGCTGCGCCTCGCCGATCGCCGCGAACACGCGGGTAAAGGAAATGTTGTGATCGAAGCCCAGCACGTTGCCGAGTTGCACCAGAAACAACAGCACCGCGGCCATGTTCTGGAAGCCCGCCATCACGGGATGCGGTGCGAATTTGATCAGCGAGCCCAGCCGCAGCAGTCCGAACAGCGCCTGCAACAGGCCGCCGAGCAGGATTATGGCAAAGAACACCAGCAGCGTGGCGGAGACGCTGGGCGCCGCGCTCGTGATGGGGTCGCGTTGCAGCAGCGAAAACAGCAGCAGGCCGAGAAAGAATGTCGTGGTGATGCGCGGCGCATAGATTCGCGTCGAGCGATCGCCGAGCAGCACACTGACGAACCCCGCGATGACAGCCGAAATCAGGCCCGCCATCGCGCCATAGGCGAAATATTCATCGCCCAGCGTGACGAAGGCGAACATGCCGAACGCCATCGCCAAGGGAATGGCGACCGTCGACGAAACCAGCCCGGCGACGATGTCGCTGCGCGCCGTTGCGACGGCGGGGATCGGTGGAGGAGGCGCGGCCGGTGTTGAATCCGGACTGGTCGTCATCGCAGCGCAGCGGCGATATTGCCGCCGTCGACGGTGGTGACGTCGGCGGTGGTTTTCAGCGCCAGCGCCTGGGCCAGGAAGGCCTGTGCCACGTCTTCGGCCGCCACCTCGCGGCCGAGCAGATTGCCGCGCATATAGGCCTGCTCGCTCAACCCTCGAAGTTTCGAGCGCGACGCGATCATCTCTTCGGTCAACAACCCGGAGCGGATCCGATCGGCATTGACGGCATTGGCCCGAATGCCTTCATTGCCGTAATCGAGCGCGTATTGCCGCACCAGAAACAAGGTCGCCGCCTTCGGCAACCCATAGGGGCCGAAATCGGGACCGGGATTGACGGCCTGCTTGGACACATTGAACAGCAGGCAGCCGCCGGTGCCCTGCATCAGCATGATTTTCACGGCAGCCTGCGCGACGCGCTGGTGGCCGTAGAAATTGAGTTCAAAACTCTCGCGCAGCACCGCCTCGTCGACCTCGCCGATCCGCCCCTGCCAGGCAGCGCCGGCATTCGAAATGGATATGTCGACCCCGCCGAACACGGAGGCGACCTGTGCGAACGCCTCCCGCACCGACGCGGCGTCGGTGACGTCGCATTTGAGCCCGAGCGCGGCGCCGCCGATCGCCCTGGCCTTTGCCTGTGCGGCGTCCTCGTCGACATCGAGCAGCGCCACTTCGGCACCGGCCGCCGCGAACGCCCTGGCCGTTGCAAATCCGATGGCACCCGCAGCGCCGGTGATGGCGACAACCTGCCCCGCCAGCGGCAGCTCTCTCGCGCCGCCGAGCTTCGCCTGCTCCAGCGACCAGTATTCGACATCGAACAGATCGGCCTCCGGCAGCGGTTCGAAACGGCCAACCGCTTCCGCATCGGTGATGGTGGCGATCGCAGCCTCGGCGAGATCGGCGGCGACGCGAGCGTCCTTCTTGCTGCGGCCGAGCCCGAACAGGCCGACGCCCGGCACCAGCACCACGCGGGGCGAGGGATCGAGCATGGTCTTGATGCCGCCGACGCGGGTATTGTTGCGGGCAAAATAGTCTGCATACGCTTCGCTATAGGCCGCAACGGCGTCGCGAACAGCAGTCTTGAAGCCGGCGAGATCGCCATCGTCGGGCGCGGCGACCACCAGCGGCTTGGTCTTGATGCGGATGTTGTGATCCGGCGTCACCACGCCGGCCTGGCCATAGCGCGCCACGTCTGTGCCGTTGACAAAATTCATCACCGCATCGCCACCGCGAAAATCCAGCACAAAGCGTTTCCAGGCACCGTCGCTTTTGCTGTCGGGCAGGCTGCAGGCGCCGCGGACGATCGGCGCGACGTCCGCGAGGCGCGCTGGCTGCGCCGGCAGTCTTGCACTGACGAAAGCTTGCTTGCGATTTTTCGCCAACCGCTGTTCCGCCAAACTCACCAGCGCGATCATGCGCTCATAGGCCTCCCGCGCGTCGGCGCCAAAACTGAAAATGCCATGCTTGACCAGCACCAGGCCTTCGACCGAGGGATCCGCGTCGAACACCTGCGCGGCAGCTTTGGCGAGGCCAAAACCCGGCATGATGTAGGGGACATAGCCCACCCGCTTGCCGTAAACCTCGCGGCACAAGGCCTCGCCATCGGGCTGGTCGGTGAGGGCGAGCATCGCCGTCGAATGGGTGTGGTCGACGAATTTGTGCGAAATGAACGCATGCAGCAGCGCCTCCACGGAAGGGTTCGGCGCCATCGGATCAATCAGATTGGCGCGCTGCAGCTGCACCATTTCCTCGTCGGATAGCTTTTCGCGGGCACGGAGTTTTATCAGAGGTGCTAGCCGCACCGCCGGCAGGCCCGCAGGCTCGATCGAGCCCATATCCCAGCCGGAGCCCTTGACGCACAGCACGTCGACGGTCTCGCCGTTGAGATCGACAAGCTGCGTCTTCACCGAGGTATTGCCGCCGCCGTGCAGCACCAGGCGCGGATCCCGCCCCAGCAGGCGCGTGGTATAGACCCTGAGCGCCACATCGCGGCCGAGCTTGGCATAGCGGGCAATCGCCGCATCGGCATCGCGATCGATCCAGGCACTCTGCATGCACTTCTTTCCTTGGCTATTCGGCTGCGGCCGCTATCCGTTCGGGAAATGCCGCTGCTAGCGCAGCTCGATCAGGCTTGAGTATGCCGCGCTCGGTGATCAACCCCGTCACCAGCCGCGCTGGCGTTACATCGAAGGCATAATTCGCCACCGGCGATCCCTCGGGCACGATGCGCACGGTCTCGATCCTGCCGTCGGCGGTCCGCCCGGTCATGTGCGTCACTTCCTCGGGCCCGCGCTGCTCGATCGGAATTTCCCTTAACCCGTCATCGACCGTGAAGTCGATAGTCGGCGAAGGCAGCGCCACATAGAACGGCACGCCATTGTCGTGGGCGGCGAGCGCCTTGAGGTAAGTGCCGATCTTGTTGCAGACGTCTCCATTCGCGGTGACCCGGTCGGTGCCTGTGATCACGAGATCGACCATGCCGTGCTGCATCAGGTGGCCGCCGGTATTGTCGGGAATGACGGAGTGCGGCACGCCGTGATGGCCGAGTTCCCAGGCCGTGAGCGAGGCGCCCTGATTGCGCGGACGGGTCTCATCGACCCAGACATGGACGACGATGCCGCGGTCATGCGCCAGATAGATCGGCGCGGTGGCGGTGCCCCAATCGACTGTCGCCAGCCAGCCGGCGTTGCAATGGGTCAGCAGGTTGACCCGTTCGCCCGGCTTCTTGCGCGCCGCGATCGCCTCGATCAGGCCAAGGCCGTGCCGGCCGATATCCTTGTTGATGGCAATGTCTTCCTCGGCAATTTCACCGGCCAAGGAATACGCCGCCGCCGTCCGTTCGGATGCCGGCAACGGCCGCAAGCTCGACCGCATCGCGTCGAGCGCCCATTTCAGGTTGATCGCGGTCGGCCGCGTCGCCATCAGCGTATTGTGGGCCTGATCGAGTGCGGCATCGGACGCGTCTGCCCGCATCGCCAGCGCCATCCCGTAGGCGGCAGTCGCGCCGATCAATGGCGCGCCGCGCACCAGCATCGAGCGGATGGCATCGGCGGCGGCATCGCAGGTCGTCAGCCGGACCACGACGAAATCATGCGGCAGCCGCCGCTGATCGATCGCACTGACCGACCAGCCGTCGCTCTCGAGCCAGATGCTCCTGACGTGCCTGTCTCCGACCTTCATGGCGCGCCCATCGGTGGTGTAAACCTCATACCCGCAGAATCCGTCCCGCCACCGCATCGAGCTTTTTCAGCAGCTCCGGGTCGCGCGCTTCCGGCGCGGTGATCAAGGCGGTGTCGAGCGCGCGGTCCGACCCGATGGGACAGGGCTCGTGCTCCCGCGGAAATTCGTCGGCGAGCCGCGCCACCAGCGCCTTCGCCTTGTCGGCATTCGTCGTCAGCACCCGGATGATGTCCTGGACCGACACCGCATCATGGTCGGGATGCCAGCAATCGAAATCGGTCACCATGGCGACCGTCGCGTAGCAGATCTCGGCCTCGCGGGCGAGCTTGGCCTCCGGCATGTTGGTCATGCCGATCACGGCATAGCCCAGATTCTTGTAGGTCATGCTTTCGGCGTAGCTGGAGAATTGCGGCCCCTCCATGCAGACATAGGTGCCGCCGCGCGCGAACGCGATGCCCTCGGCCTCGGCGGCGGCGGCCAGATGGATGCGCAGCCGTGGCGACACCGGGTGCGCCATCGACACATGGGCGACGCAACCTCTGCCGAAAAACGAACTCTCGCGCTTGTGGGTACGGTCGACGAACTGGTCGACCAGCACGAAGGTGCCGGGCGGGAGATCCTCCTTGAAGGAGCCGCAGGCCGACAGCGAGATCAGGTCGGTGACACCGGCCCGCTTCAACACATCGATATTGGCGCGGTAGTTGATGTCGGATGGCGACAGCCGGTGGCCCTTGTCGTGGCGCGGCAGGAACACGATCGGAAGCCCGGCGATGCTGCCATGGCGCACCGGCGCCGACGGCTCGCCCCACGGGCTCCGGATCGCCTCCTCGCGCGCGTTCTCGAGTCCCGGGAGATCATAGATGCCGGAGCCGCCGATAATGCCCAGAATCGCCTTCGTCATGATTTCCCTTCGCCTCGCTGGTCGCGCCAATCGGCACGCCGGCGAAGCGCTCACAACCGTATGGCATCCGCAATATCGAGCATTTTGAGGGGCTTGTCGACCATTCGCCCCGATGGGGTTTGGCGGCATGACCACCACGCGGGCATTCGGAGCTACGGTTGCGCGACACTTGGTGCTAACTTGCCGGCAACACGGGGACCGCCATGAACAGGATTTACCTCGCACTCTTGATGATCGGCGCCTGGAGCGAGGCCGGTCATGCCCTCGATCGCGAGCAGCGACACGGCAAGGCCCTGCTCGAAACGGAGTGCGCGCGCTGTCATGCCGTCGGCAAAACGGGCCGAAGCCCTCTCGACGAGGCTCCACCGTTTCGGACCTTTGGCGACAAGCTTTACGACACCGACTTCGAACAACGATTGCAGGACGGCCTGACCACCATTCATCGGGGTATGCCGACCTTCCGCTTTAGCCGGGGCGATGCCGAAGCCGCGGTCAACTATCTCAAGGCCATTCAGTCACGCAAAAAGACCAAATAGCCGGACCGCCACCCGGATATGGCGAAGCATCCCTCGGCCTGCTGCAGGAGTTCCCGAGCCAACAAGCCGAATAAACCGCGGGATGCTGAGCGATCCGCAACGGAACGGCACCGGTTCCGGCGCCTTGGCAACGCCTGGCAGGTCTGGCAAAATGAACCTTTGTGAAAACAATTTGCCTGGAAAATATCGAGTATCGCGGCCGTGGATGATGGAATGAAAAGCAGATTGCGATCCGACAGCCTGCCGAAAATTCCGATCGAAGGCTGCGCGCCTGTCCCCGTGGTAGCCAATTCGGACGACCGCGGATGTCTGTTCGAGATCTTCCGTGAGGAATGGTCGGGTGCCTTCAAGACCGTTCAGTGGAACGCCTGCAGTTCGCTTGCCGGAGTGATGCGCGGCGTCCACGTCCATGTCGATTATGACGAGTTCTATACGCTGCCATTCGGTCGGGTTTTCCTGGCGCTCCGGGACATTCGCCGCGCATCCCCGACTTTCGGCAAGAGCATCGGCTTCGAATGGGATGCTGCCGACGGGTTCGCCGTTCCCGTGCCTGCTGGCGTTGCCCACGCGGTGTTTTTCCTGGACAATTCGGTTCTCGCCTTCGGGCTCAGCGGCTACTGGAAAGCCGAACTGGATGTGATCGGCTGCCGATGGAGCGATCTCGACCCATCCTTGCGCTGGCCCGTGGAAAGCGCGCTGCTTTCAAACAGGGACACCGAGTCAGGGGCATTTGACGATATGGTCCTGAAATATGAAGCGCTTTCCAGCTCTATAGCCGGGAGACCGCCATCCGGCATCCAATGCATTTGAACCCGCAGACGAATTCCGCATTGTGTCCGACGAATTCGTGACATCAGGCCCGGTTGCGGCGCCTCCGACTGTTTCGGTCATTATCGCGACCTACAACAGAAGCCAGCCGTTGCGGCACGCCATTCGCAGCGTGTGCCATTCGACACTCAGTGATTGGGAGATCATCGTCGTCGGCGACGCCTGTACTGACGATACGGCAGAGGTCGTTTCGTCTTTCGACGATCCGCGCATACGTTTTGTCAACCTGCCGCGCCGTTGCGGCGACATGTCCGGACCACACAACCACGTCCTGCCGCAGGCGCGCGGCAGATATGTGTCGTTCCTGAACCACGACGACCTCTATCTTCCCGATCATCTCGCAAAATGTGTGGCCGAACTGGAGTCGAGCGGTGCCGACCTCGTCTGGGTGCCATGCGCCACTGCACGGCCGAAGGCCGATCCGACGGGAGACTGGCCGTTTTCATTCGCGCTTGTCGGCGTGCCTCCCATCTTCGGGTACTCGCCGCTGGGAGTGTACGTCGCGTCGTCATGGGTGTTTCGGCGAGATTTGGCCGGCCGTGTCGGGCCATGGCGCTCACCTGACAAGATCTATGTTGTGCCCTCGCAGGACTGGCTGTTTCGAGCATGGCATTCAGGCGCGACGTTGAGGTTTCTGCCCTCTGTGTCGGTCCTGCTCGTGCAGGCCGGAGGGCGGGTGGGGAGCTATGCGCGCCGGATCAGTGCGGAGCACGATTTGCTCGCGCAACGGCTTCGGGACGACCCCAGGTGCCTGGAGCGAATCCTGGAGGAGGCCGCGGTGAATGAAGCGCGGGAACATTTCCTCCACCATCGATACCCGCCACTCTGGTCGCTGGCGCGACGGACCTTGCTTCGTCCGGTATATGCACTTCTCGCCCGGATCGGAATTCATCCGCTTTCTCTGCCGATGGCCCTTGCTTACGGCCGCCGCGGCGGCTTCGTTCGAAAGCTCAGGAAAATTACCGGTGCTCAATGACCAGGGTCTTGCTGACTCATGCGCCGCGGTGATTGGAACCGTCCGCCAGCTCCGCCGGCCGATCCGGTCGGACGGCAGACAAAAGCCGAGGTTTTCATCGGCTACCGGCTAATATTTGCCCTGAAATGATCGGGAAGTGGGTATGTAGGGCACCCCGAATCGGACGATTGTAACCGCATGCCTCCTCCCGCCATGGCCGCCTCTCCCGATCGCCCGTCCGACTTCAGAGGCGATGCGCTCTCGGTGCTGAACCACGTGTTCGGCCTGCCCGGCTTTCGCGGCGCGCAGGAAGAAATCGTGCGGCACGTCACCGACGGCGGCAATTGCCTGGTGCTGATGCCGACCGGCGGCGGCAAGTCGCTGTGCTATCAATTGCCGGCACTGTTGCGAAAGGGCTGCGGCATCGTGGTCTCGCCGCTGATCGCGCTGATGCGCGACCAGGTCGCGGGCCTGCTCGAGGCCGGCGTCAAGGCGGCGGTGCTGAATTCGACACTGTCCTATGAGGAAGCGGACGCGGTCGAGGCGCGACTGCTGGCCGGCGATCTCGACCTTCTCTACGTCGCGCCGGAGCGGCTGGTGACGCCCCGATGCCTTAATCTGCTCAGCCGCGCCGACATCGCCTTGTTCGCGATCGACGAGGCGCATTGCGTGTCGCAATGGGGGCATGATTTCCGTCCGGAATATATCGGCCTGTCCGTCATCGCCGAACGCTTTCCAAATGTGCCGCGCATCGCGCTGACCGCCACCGCCGACGATCTCACCCGCAAGGAGATCGTCAGCCGGCTCGGGCTGAACGACGCGCCGAGCTTTGTCGCGAGCTTCGACCGCCCCAATATCCGCTATGAAATCGTCGACAAGCAGAACGCGCAGACCCAGCTGAAAGCCTTCATCGCCGAGCGCCACGCCGGCGATGCCGGCATCGTCTACTGCCTGTCGCGCGCCAAGGTGGAGGACACCGCCACCGCGCTGAACAAGGCCGGCGTGGAGGCGCTGCCCTATCACGCCGGCCTCGACGCCGGCACCCGCGCCCGCAATCAGGACCGCTTCATCAACGAGGACGGCATCGTGATCGTCGCCACGGTGGCGTTCGGCATGGGGATCGACAAGCCCGACGTGCGCTTCGTCGCCCATCTCGATTTGCCGAAAAGCATCGAGGCCTATTATCAGGAGACCGGGCGCGCCGGGCGCGACGGCAAGCCGTCCAGCGCCTGGATGGCCTATGGCCTGTCGGATATCGTGCAGCAGCGCCGCATGATCGACGAGTCGACCGGCGCCGAAGCGTTCAAGCGGGTGTCGATCGGCAAACTGGATGCGCTGGTCAGCCTGGCCGAAACCGCGAACTGTCGCCGCAGCCGCCTGCTCGGCTATTTCGGCGAGACACCGGCGGCGGCCAAATGCGGCAATTGCGACAACTGCCTGTCGCCGCCGCTGGTGCGCGACGGCAAGGTGGCCGCGCAAAAACTGCTGTCCTGCGCCTATCGCACCGGACAGCGTTTCGGCGCCATGCACCTGATCGATATTCTGGTCGGCCGCCTGACCGAACGCGTCACCCAGTTCGGACACGACAAACTGTCGGTATTCGGGATCGGCGCCGACCTCAACGAAAAGCAGTGGCGCGGCGTGATCCGCCAACTGGTGGCGATGGGCCATCTGGCGCCGGATTCCGAGGCCTTTGGCGCGCTGAAACTGACGGAAACCGCGCGCGGTGTGTTGAAGGGCGAGACCGAGGTGATGCTGCGCGAACAGGTCGCCGGCGCCCGCGTCCGCGCCGTCAGGACGAAATCAAGACGCGGTGATATCGCGCCGCAAATCGCCGGCTCCGGCGGAGCCGCCAACCCGGACCTGGTCGGCGCACTCCGGGCGTGGCGTTCGGAAGTGGCGCGCACCCGCGGCGTGCCGGCCTATGTCGTGCTGCACGACGCCACCATCGACGGCATCGCGACGTCGCGCCCGACCACGCTCGCCGGGCTTCGCAACATCCCCGGCATCGGCGACAAGAAGCTCGAACATTACGGCGACGAACTGATCGCGCTGGTGAAGGCGGCGGGCTGACGCGTCAGCGCGACGGAACCCCGCGGGTCTCGGCGCCAGCCGGAGTCGCCGAGCCGGGCGAGGCAAGAATACTCAGCGCTACATCCCCCACGGGAAGCGGATCCGCCTTGCGGCCGTAGCCCAGCGCGAGCTCCATGGTGAACGCCCCGAGTTCGCACATCACCTGCGACGCGACGTCTCCGGAGCCGGTGACTTCATGGGCGAGATATTCGAACTGGGAGCGAGCCTGGCGCAGCGTCGCCCTCGGCACCACCACGTCGGTTTCTCCGACGACGGGATTTCGGCCGCCCGGCTGCGCCGGGTTCGATCGCGCCTCTGCTTCCGCTTCCTGCCCGGGTATTGCGGCAATCGAATGTTCCGCGCCTTCCTGGGAACCATTGGCCTGGTTCTTGATATCGGCAATCCGATCGAAGGCCGATCGAATTTCGGCGCGTTTGGCTTCGAGGGCTGAAACCTTTGCCAACAGCGCGTCGCGCTCCCGCTCGGAGACGACGCGAAGCGCCGCGAGTTCATCGCCGCTCACCTTGAGCCGGGCCGCGAGGTCATGACGTTCGCCGGCAAAACCGAGACGCAGCTGGGACAATTCCAGTTCATGCGCCTTCGCCTGTTCTGCGAGTTGCTGGCGAAGCTGGCCGAGCTCCTCGCCGCGCCGCTCGACCACCGCGGCGAGTTCGCCGCGTTCGCGGTCGAGATTGCCCCGAAGCTCGGATACTTCGGCTTCCCGCGCCTGCAGTTTGGTTTTCAGCGCATCGCGTTCCCTGAGCGTCGAGGCCACGGCATCGATATGCCCATCGAGGTCATGCTTGAGCGTTTCGCATTCGGCTTCCAGCGCGTCGGTATGCTCGGCGATGGTTTCGTACTTGTACCGCCAGAGCTGCTCTTCATCCTGCGCCGCGGCCAGGCGGGCCGACAGGGTTTCCAGCCAAACGGCCGCGTGGTGCAGAAAGTTCGCGTTGTGCCCGACCGACATCATGTCGGCAAAGCGCCGGAGAAAATGCACCGTCTCCGCGACATTGGGCGTCTCAGGCGTCATGGAGGTGTCAGTCATGAAGCGTGCTTTCCTGAAGCGCCGGAGCGCCATCGCCAAAGCTTCGGGATCGCGATCCCTGGACTCGATCGGGCGACCAGACTCGCGGTTGGTTCTCTAGATCGGCGGCGGCAAAAATAGGGCGTCGGCATCAAATCCGTCAGGTTCTCTAGACGCGGATGCACGATTCGGCGAGCCCGATGGCAAGGAAGCCGCCGCGGGGCCGAAGGCCTTGCCACGCCATTGCGAACAAAGCGGGAATCAGTGACGGTCGAATCATCAGAAGGACGATTCCGACGTGCCAGCCGCGGCGAGCTACCTCGAAAGCCTCAATCCAGAGCAGCGCCGGGCCGTCGAGCACGGCGTTGTGCCCGGGCGTGACGGCGGGCCGGCTTCGCCGCTGCTGGTAATTGCCGGTGCCGGATCCGGCAAAACCAACACGCTGGCGCACCGGGTCGCCCATCTGATCGTCAACGGCGCCGATCCCAGGCGCATTCTGCTGATGACCTTTTCGCGGCGCGCTGCCGCCGAAATGAGCAAACGCGTCGAGCGCATCGCCCGAAAGGTGCTGGGCGACAAGGCCGGGATCATGACCGACGCGCTGCAATGGGCCGGCACCTTCCACGGCATCGGCGCGCGGCTGCTGCGTGACTATTCCGATCGGATCGGCCTCGATCCCGCCTTCACCATCCACGACCGCGACGATTCCGCCGACCTCATCAACATGGTCCGGCACGACCTCGGTTTCTCCAAAACCGCGAGCCGGTTTCCGACCAAGGGCAGCTGCCTTTCGATCTACTCGCGCTGCGTCAACGCCGAGGCCCCGATCGAGCAGGTGTTGGGCGGCTCATTCCCCTGGTGCTCCGGTTGGGCGGCCGAACTGAAGCAATTGTTCGCAGGCTACGTCGAGGCCAAGCAGAAGCAGAACGTACTCGATTATGACGATCTGCTGCTCTACTGGGCGCAGACCATGAACGATCCAGGCCTGGCCGCGGAGATCGGCGGCCGGTTCGACCACGTGCTGGTCGACGAGTACCAGGACACCAACCGGCTGCAATCCTCGATCCTGCTGGCGCT
>CALROE020000016.1:0-13823 GCA_943369715.1 Bradyrhizobium ivorense | reverse complement strand
ATGTCTTCGTGTTCGCAGCCAATGGCGAGTTGATCGCGCGGATCAAATCCTGCACCGGACCAAGCTGCACCAATGTCGCGATCGGCGGCAGCAGGCCTGACCGCCTCTACATCACGGAGTCGGCGACCGGGACGGTGATGGTGGCGGATATCGGGGTGCTGGATAGCTGAACGTCATTGCGAGCGCAGCGAAGCAATCCAGCTTTCCTGGATGAAAGAAAAAAAGCTGGATTGCTTCGTCGCTTCGCTCCTCGCAATGACGGCGGCTACGATCTCCGATGCGTTGCATTGTTCGCGATCGCCGCCGCGGCGGTGCGGTTCTCGACGCCGAGCTTCGAATAGATCTGCTCGAGATGCTTGTCGACCGTCCGCGGGCTTAGTCCCAAAATCTGGGCGATGTCGCGGTTGGTCTTGCCCTTGCTGAGCCACGACAGCACTTCGCCCTCGCGGCTGGTGAGCCCGAGATCCCTGCTGAAATCCTGCGGCAGGCCGGCGCCGGAATCCTTGGCGAGGCGCAGCAGGAATTCGTTGGGGCCGAGCTTGCCCATATATTGCAGCCGCAGCGCCTCGTTGTTCGGGAAGGAGGCGAGGGCAGGGGTCCTATCAGGGGTTTTGGCGCCGGCCTTGCCCTTTTGCGCCAAGTCGAGCCATTGCAGCATCGGCTGCGGCAATATCAGTTCGTCGCTGTCGCCGGCCGGCAAATTGTCCGACAGCAGTTTCTGCGCTTGTGGCGTCGCCCACATGATGCGGCGCGCGGTGACGCTCCCTTCGCCTCGCCCCGCTTGCGGCAGGACTGTCCGGGGAAACTCAGCCATAGCAGAACTCCATCTGATTGGGAGCTATCCTGCATTTTGAATGGCTTGGATTGATGGGAGGAGGCTTGTCAATGGTGGCAAGCACTCGACGGGTGAACAGGAGTTGGCCGACGAGTTCGGCCAGCCTGAGAGCAGGTATTTTGACGCAGTTTGCCCGCGCGGCGATACGTAACAGAAGGTAGGCGATCATCGCAGCGAGGACCTGCAGGCGGATCGCGTTGTCGTTGATGCCCAGGAACTTGCGAATGTCGAGATGTTGCTTGATCCAGCGGAACAGCAGTTCGATTTGCCAACGGCTTTTGTAGAGGGCGGCGATCTCGACTGCCGTTCGGGCAAGATCGTTGGTGAGGAGCGTTATCACCCCGCCGCCCTCGCGCCTGACCTTGATGCGCCGTAGCGGGATCGGTAGACGGGAGTCGCCCTTGCTTTGAAGCCGTCCCCCTTGCGCTTGCGATTGGTGCGATGCTTTACCGCCCGAAGACGGATGCGCGTCTTCAGGCGCGTGACGAAGAAAGCCTTGCTATCATTGATCTTCTGCCACCAGTCGAAGCGGCAATATCCCTTGTCGAACACGTAAGTTGTGCCGGCATGGATCGGAACCTGACGGCCGATCTCGACGTCATTGACGTTCGCAGGCGTCACCTCGACGCACTTCGGGACATCACCCTTTGGATCGTAAACCACGTGCAACTTCATGCCGCGGATGCGGCCGTTCCAAGCCGCCCAGCTACAGACCTTGCCGAGCGGGATCGGACTGGCGTCGATCAGGCGCATCATCTCCTGGCCTTCGCTCCGCAGTTGCCGGCTTGCCATGGCCGATAACGCCGCAAAGGTCTCGGCGAACACGTCGGTCGAACGGCGCATATTGGCATCCGACAAAGTCGTCCGGAACAGCTTGCCTGTGCCCAAATGATAGTGGTGCTGGGGATTGGCGTTGAACCCGGCCACCACGGCGCGAAGGCTGCTGTTACCGCTCAACTGCGCATAAATCAGCGCCACCAGGTGATCCCAGCTCTTGAACGACTTGTCGTAGGCATCCCCATTCAGACGATCCACAACTGTCTGAAATTGCCGTCGATTGATCGGTTCAAGGAGCCTTCCAAAAATGCTATCGCGATATCGCATGCTCGGCCTTCCGTGTCTCGACAACCAGAAAAGACCGATTTGCCTCGGTTTTGCCGAGCATGCACCGTGACACAGTGAATCATTCCCCGGACAGCCCTGCCGCAAGCGGGGCGAGGTATGACGAACGCCTCTGATCTTGGCTGATTGAGCTCCGGCATTGCTGGTTCCGGCGGGACATCCTTTGCACGTTCGTCTAAGGTCGCCTCAACGATTGTTCGAACGAGGCGATCTTGCAAACCAGAAAATTCGGCAATGGTCCCGACGTGTCCGTGATCGGGCAGGGCACCTGGTATATCGACCGCGGCGATCGCAAAAGCGCGGTGGCGGCGTTGCGCCGCGGCCTTGATCTCGGCATGAGTCACATCGACACCGCCGAGATGTACGGCGATGCCGAGCCCGTGGTCGCCGAGGCGATTGCCGGACGGCGCGACGAGGTGTTCCTGGTCTCGAAGGTGCTGCCCGGCAACGCGTCGCGGCGCGGCACCATCACCGCCTGCGAGCGTTCGCTGGCGCGGCTGAAGACCGACCGGCTCGACTGCTATCTGCTGCACTGGCGCGGATCCTATCCGCTTCAGGAAACGGTCGCGGCGTTCGATGAACTGCTGGCCGCCGGAAAAATCCGCAGCTGGGGCGTCAGCAATTTCGACACCGACGATCTCAACGAATTGCTCGCGGTTGCCGGCAAAGGCAAGATCGCCTGCAACCAGGTGCTCTATCATCTGCAGGAGCGCGCCATCGAGCACGCGGTGATCCCGTGGTGCGAGCAACACGGCGTCGCGGTGGTGGCCTATTCACCGTTCGGTCACAATGATTTTCCGTCGGCGCGCAGTCCGGCGGGCCAGCTGCTGCAGGCCACGGCAGCAGCGCACGGCGTTTCACCGCGCCAGGTCGCGCTGGCCTTTCTGACGCGCCGGCCATCGGTGTTTGCAATTCCAAAAGCCGGAACACCGGAGCATGCCGCTGACAACGCCGCCGCCGGCGAGCTCGTGCTCCGCGACAGCGAAATCGCCGCGCTCGACACGGCATTTCCGCGCGGTCCGAAACCGCGCGGCCTGCCGATGCTGTAGCGGAACACAGTTCTTAACAAAATGTTTCAGCGGCATGCGCCGCGCCGGTACTACTACGGCACGCCGCGCGCATTCGCGCATATCGGCGTCCCGGTTTCGTGTCTTGTCGATTCCCCCCGATTGGGGTTGTTAGAGGCTCGCCCGAATCGAAAATTATTGCCTCCGAGATTGCCCGTGACACCGCCCCCCGCCGCAGCCGCCAGGCTGGACAGCGTTCCCCTGCCGTTGCCCGAGAAGAAGCCCGCCGCGCGCAAGGCGCCCGCGCGCGCCGATCATCCGTTCAAGGGCATCGCGCTGATCCTCGCCTCGACCGTGTTCCTCGGCGCCTCGGACGTGACCGCGAAATATCTGTCGGCGACGCTGCCGTCGATCGAGATCGCCTGGATCAGGTTTCTGACCTTTGCGCTGATCATGTCGCCAGCGATGTTGCCCGGCTCGCCGCTGTTCGCCCTGCGCACCGAACGCCTCGGCCTGCAGCTGATGCGCGGGGCGGCGCTGCTTGGGTCATCGCTGTTCTTCATCTCCGGCCTGCGCTATCTGCCGATCGCCGAGGCCTCCGCCACCGGCTTCGTGGCGCCGCTGTTCGTCACCGCGCTGTCGATCGTGTTTCTTTCCGAGAAGGTAGGCGTCCGGCGCTGGCTGGCGACCGCAGTCGGGCTGATGGGCGTGCTGATTATCCTGCGGCCGGGCACGTCGGCGTTTCATGCCGCCGCGTTCTTTCCGCTGGTGTCGGCGCTGGCCTGGGCCTGCACCCTGATCCTGACGCGCATGATGAGCGGACGCGAACACGTCCTCACCACCATGACCTGGTCGTCGATCGCGGGGCTGTGCATTCTCTCGGCGCTGGTCCCGTTCGTCTGGGTCACCCCGACCTGGCATGACATCGCCTTCGGCGTTTTCATCGGCGTCGCGTCGACGGCGGGGCAGTGGATCGTGGTGCTGGCGTTTCGTTATGCCGACGCCTCGGTGCTGGCGCCGTTTTCCTACACCCAGTTGCTGTGGGTCAGCCTGCTCGGCTTCCTGGTGTTCGGCGAAGTGCCGGATGCATGGACCATCACCGGCGCCGTCTTCATCGTCGGCAGCGGCCTCTACACCGCGCACCGCGAGCGCGTCAGGCGCTCGCAGCTGCTGGCGGTCGAGGGCGAGTCCTCGCCCAACGCTTGATCCCCGGGCCAGCCCCCAAAGCGCCGATCCGTGCGCGGGATGAGAAGCGTCGAGCCACAGCCGTTGCGTGCGGGCAACAGTGGAGCCCGAAAACGCCCGTTTTTCGAGTTGAATCATGGGATTCCGCGGCGAGCCGTAAAATTACGGGGAGCCCTGTGCTAGCGTAGCCCCGGGCAGCGCCGCAGAGCGCTGGACGACAGGGCTGTGGGGTTGGCGTTGGGTTTTCTATTGCCATTGCGGGTGCGGGGCCGGCTGCGCCGGGGCGTGGCTATGCTGTCATGCGGCGCGGTGCTGGTCGCCGCGGGCCTGGGATCGATTTCCGCCGCGCAGGCGCAAGCGTTCACCTGGGGCGATGTCGGCAGTACCACCAATACGACGGATTACAAGCTCGGGACCAATTGGGGAAATCCGCCCGCGGGCGCGCCGCCGGTTGCCGCCGGCCAATCGGCGATCTTCGATGCGACGGGATCGGCGGCCGTCACCGTGACGGCTGGTCCGGTTGCGCCGGGCTCCTGGACCTTCAACGCAAACTCGCAAAACTATGTCATCGATGGCGCTGCGGTGAATTTCGGCATCGCGGGAGCCGGCGGCGGCATCATCAACAACGCCAATGCCGGTCAGGCGATTTCGATCTCGAACAACATCGGGGAAACGGTCGCGGGCGTTCAGGTGCAGCAACTCGATAGCAGCATGCTGACGCTGTCGGGCGTCAACACCTATTCGGGCGGCACCACCATCAGTGCCGGCACGCTGCAGGTGACCAACAACAGCTCGGTCGGCTCGGGTGCGGTGACCCTCAACGGCGGCACGTTTCTGGCCGACGGATCGGGCAATCTGGCGTTCAGCAACAATTTTAGGCTCAATGCATCGGCTTTCGGCAGCGCGATCGATACCAACGGCATATCGCTCACTCTCTCCGGCGTGGTCAGCGGCACCGGCGCGCTGACGCTGGACAGTTTCGGCGGCGGCACCCTGATCCTCACCAACACCAATACCTATAGCGGCGGCACCACGATCTGTGGCTGCGGGACGCTGCAGCTCGGCACGCTCGCCACCCCGGGCAGCATCGTCGGCGCCGTTACCAATGAAGGCGTCTTCGACATCGTCAATGCCAATACCGCCGGTATCACCTCGATTCTCAACGTCGGCACGGTCGGTTTCGCCACGACGACTTTCTTCAACGGCAGTTCGGCCAGCAGCATCGCCATCACCAACGACAGCAATGGCGAGACCGTGTTCGGTGTTGCCGCCGGGACCGACACCGCGACGGCCGGCAACGCCGTCATCACCAATAGCAACGGCGGTTCGACGGCGTTTCTGGCGATGACCACGGCCGGCAATGCCACCATCACCAACCAGTCTGGCAGCGGGACCTTCTTTGGCGATTCAAGTACCGCGGGCAACGCCAGCATCACCAACCAGCTTGGCGGTCAGACCATATTCGGGACGGCGTTTGGTACCGATGCTCCGAGCGCCGGTACGGCGATCATTTCCAACGGATTGGGCGGCAGTACCGAATTCGGCGCGTTCGCGACCGCCTCTTCCGCGCGCATCACCAATCATGACGGCGGCAGCACCGACTTCTTCGATTCCAGTACCGCCGGCAACGCGACGATCACCACCAACAATGGCGGCGCCACCTTCTTCTGGGACAACGCCGACGGCGGCACCGCGCAGTTCATCACGGTCGGCACCGGCGTTGTCGACTTCGCCGGCAGCCTCGGTCCCAATGGCGACGGCCGGATCAACGCCGGCTCGATCGCGGGATCGGGATTCTACTACATCGGCGCCGGCAACACTTTGGTGGTCGGCGGCAATAATCTGTCGACCGAGGTCAGCGGCGTGATTGCCGATGATTGCGGCTGCTCGCCGGGACCGGGCTCGCTGGAGAAGGTCGGCACCGGCACCCTCACGCTGTCGGGTACCAACACCTATACCGGTTTGACTTTCGTGAGCAGCGGCACCTTGCTGGTGACCGGTTCGATCGCGCCCTCGGCCAGTGTGGCCGTCGATAACGGCGCGACGCTGGGCGGCACCGGCACGGTTCCGTTCACCACTCTTGCCAACGGAGCGGTGCTGGCGCCCGGTCTGCCGACCGCGCTCGGCACCCTGACCGTGAACGACCTGCTGCTGTTCTGCAATTGCACATTCTACGACGTCAAGGTGACGTCTGGAGGCAACGACCTCACGGTGGTCGCGCCAAATTCTCTCCCGGGATTTGCCAGTCTCGAAGGAACGGTGCGGGTAAGGTCTCTCGACAACAGCTTTCGCTTCAACTCGTCCTACACGATCCTGACCGCGCAGGGCGGCTTCGATCTCGGCGGGGGCCCCACGCAGTTCAGCTCGCTGGTGGTGCCCACCGGCATCAACGGCACGCTCAGCTACACCGCGACCGATGTAAACCTGACGCTGGTGTCCGCGCTCGGACAGGTCACGGGATTGAACGTCAACCAGCGCAATGTGGGCAACGCGCTCGACACGGCCTTCAACGCACTTGGCAATTCCGGCGGCCTCGGCGCCGTCTTCAGCGGCAACGTACCGTTCAACCTCAGCCAGCTCTCCGGCGAGACCGCGACGGGGTCACAGCAGGCCACCTTCGATGCGATGAACCTGTTTCTCGGTCTGCTGACCGACCAGTTCATCGGCGGGCGCGGCGGCTCGAGCGGCAGCGCGGGCGCGACTCCGTTCGTCGCTGAAGGCGCCGTCGCCTATGCCGGGAAGAAGTCGAATGCCGCGCGCGATGCCTTCGCCAAATTCCCGACCAAGGCCGATGTCGCGCGCAACGACCTGTTCGATCCGCGCTGGAGCGTATGGGGCGCGGCCTTTGGCGGCGGCAGCTCTACCGACGGCAACACGGCGCTGGGATCGGACAGCGCCACGGCACGCGCGTTCGGCTTTGCCGCCGGCGCGGACTACCGGATTTCGCCGGCGACACTGGCAGGTTTTGCGCTGGCCGGGGGCGGCACCAGTTTTAGCGTCAGCGGTTTCGGCTCCGGGCGTTCGGACCTGTTCCAGGCCGGCGCCTTCGTGCGCCACACCATGAGCAAGGCCTATGTGACGGCTGCTGCCGCCTATGCCTGGCAGGACGTGACGACGGATCGCACCGTCACCGTGGCCGGGATCGACCGGCTGCGCGCGCAGTTCAACGCCAATGCCTGGTCCGGCCGCGTCGAAGGCGGTTATCGCTACGTCACCCCGTGGATGGGTGTTACGCCCTATGCCGCGGGTCAGCTCACCACCTATCAATTGCCTGCCTATGCCGAGCAGGTGGTGTCAGGCGCCAATACCTTCGCGCTGAACTACGCCGCCAGGGACGTCACGGCGTCGCGCTCCGAACTCGGCATCCGCACCGACAAATCGTTCGCGATGCAGACCGCGATCCTGACGCTGCGCGGCCGCGCCGCCTGGGCGCATAATTTCAACACCGACCGCAGCATCACCCCGGTGTTCCAGACCCTGCCGGGCGCTGCCTTCGTCGTCAACGGCGCGGCGCAGGCCCGCGATTCTGCGCTGACGACCGCGTCCGCCGAGATGAAGTGGCTGAACGGCTGGTCCGCCGCCGCCACCTTCGAGGGCGAGTTCTCCCACGTCACGCGGTCCTATGCCGGCAAGGGCGTTGCGCGCTATACGTGGTGAAGGCCTCGGGGCTGAACACGGCAATAACAAGAACGCGAAGGAAACGCCGATGCGCGCTGCCATCTTCAGGAACGGCGAGATCGTGGTCGATGCGCTGCCCGAGCCGAAGCCGGCTTCGGGGCAGGTGCTGGTCAGGACGCTGGCCTGCGGCATCTGCGGTTCCGACCTCCATGCCCGCAAGCATGCGCATCGCATGGTCGAACTGGCGAAGCACTTTCCCGGGCGCAAGCCGATGGACCTTTCCCGCGACATCGTGTTCGGCCATGAATTCTGCTGCGAGATCCTCGATTACGGGCCCGGCACGGCGCGCAGGCTGAAAGCCGGCACCCGCGTCTGCTCGCTGCCGGCGCTGCTGACGGCGGAAGGCCCGCAGGGCATCGGTTATTCCAACGACAATCTCGGCGGCTATGCCGAGCGCATGCTGCTCAGCGAGGCGTTGCTGCTGGAGGTGCCGAATGGCCTCTCGGCAGAGCACGCCGCTTTGACCGAACCGCTCGCGGTCGGCGTTCACGCCGTCGCCAAGGCCAATGTGAGGGGCGACGAGGTGCCGCTGGTGATCGGCTGCGGCCCGGTCGGGCTGGCGGTGATCGCGGCGCTGAAGCTGAAGGGGTTGCACCCGATCGTCGCCGCGGATTATTCGCCGGCGCGCCGCGCGCTGGCCGGGAAGATGGGCGCCGACATCGTGGTCGATCCTGCGCTTACGCAGCCTTATGCGACCTGGGCCGAGCACGCCGCGATGTCGCCGGAGCAGAAGGCGGCGCGGCCGCCGCTGCAGGCCTTGCTGCCGGCGCTGAAGCCGGCGCTGATCTTCGAATGCGTCGGCATTCCCGGCCTGATCCAGCAGGTGTTCGAGGGCGCGCCGCGCGACGCCCGCATCGTCGTGGTCGGCGTCTGCATGGAATCCGACCGCTCCGAGCCGATGCTCGGCATCATGAAGGAACTCAACGTTCAATATGTGCTGGGCTACACACCCGACGAATTCGCCCATTCGCTGCGCCTGATCGCGGAAGGGCAGGTCGATGCCGCCGCGCTGGTCACCGCGACCGTCGGGATCGATGGCGTCGCCCAGGCGTTCGCCGATCTCGCCAATCCGGAGCGGCACACCAAGATCATCGTCGAGCCGTGGCGGTAGGTATGCCTCCTGATGATTCCGATCGTCCGCCCGTGCTCGCGCATCAGCGCTTTGTCGATGACCGCGAATCTTTCGCGGGTCTCGATCTGCAGCAGCGCTTCCGGCGAATTCACGACACCAATCTGTGGGGCGCTGCGGCATCCACCTCGGGGCTCGGTTCGGAGCTGGATGCCACCGCGGTGCTGCGCGCGGAACTATCTGGGCTTTTTCAGAGGCTCGGCGTGACCTCGCTGCTCGATGCGCCCTGTGGCGATGCCGGCTGGATCAACCAGGCCGATCTCGGCGTGCGCTATGTCGGGATCGATATCGTGCCTGAGCTGATCGCGCGGCTGCGGGACCGCGCCGCGTCAGGCGAAGTCACCGGCGAATATCATCTCGCCGACATCACGACGGACCCGCTGCCGCGGTGCGACGCCATCCTGTGCCGCGACTGCCTGGTGCATCTGTCGTTCGCCAATATCGGGCGCGCCGTGAAGAATTTCAGGGTGTCCGGCGCGATCTGGCTGATCGCGACCACGTTCCCGGAATGGCAGACCAACGCCGACTGCGAGGACGGCGACTGGCGCGCGCTGAATTTCGATCGCGCGCCGTTCAATTGGGGGCCGCCGGTTGAATTGCTCAACGAGAATTGCCTGGAGGCCGGCGGCGGCTGGCGCGACAAGAGCCTCGGCGTGTGGCGGCTGGCGGAGATTCCGCACTGCTAGCCAGCCTGCCGGAGCAGGCGCCCGTCGCGGTGTCGCGCAACCCTTCGCATTTTCGGACCGTGGCGATAGAGTGATAAAAATTCAGTGGCAAGGGGAGACGAAGAATGATCGCGCTGACCTCAAAGGACGTCCTGCCGGATGACGGCGCCAGCGGCACGCTGGTGGGGCGGGTCTGGGTGCCCGATCTGGCAGGCCCGGCCGTAGTCTCAGTTCGCCCGGACGGCGTCTTCGACGTCAGCGCGCGATTCCCGACCGTGAGCGCCCTCTGCGAGGAAGCCAATCCGGCGGACGCGCTGCGTGGAGCCGCGGGGATACGGATCGGCGATCTCGACAGTATCGTTGCCAACACGCCGCCCGATCGCCGCGACCGGACAAAACCGTGGCTGCTGGCGCCGCTCGACCTGCAGGTCCTGAAAGCGGCGGGAGTCACCTTCGCGATCTCGATGCTGGAGCGCGTGATCGAGGAGCGGGCGCGCGGCAACCCGGCCTCGGCGGAAGCGATTCGCAAGGAAGTGGTGCGGCTGGTCGGCGACGATCTGACAAAGCTCAAGCCGGGGTCGCCGGAAGCGATGAAGCTGAAGGCGGTGCTGATCGATCAGAACGCCTGGAGCCAGTATCTCGAGGTCGGCATCGGTCCCGACGCGGAAGTGTTCACCAAGGCGCCGACGCTTTCCTCGGTCGGAACAGGCATGGATGCCGGCCTGCATCCGAAATCGACCTGGAACAATCCGGAGCCGGAGGTGGTGCTGGTGGTGTCGAGCCGCGGCGCGATCGTCGGCGCGATGCTCGGCAACGATGTCAATTTGCGCGATTTCGAGGGCCGCTCGGCGCTGCTGTTGTCGAAGGCCAAGGACAACAACGCCTCCTGCGCCGTCGGCCCGCTGCTACGGCTGTTCGACAGCAGTTTCTCGCTCGACGACATCAGGCGGATGGATGTCGGATTGACCGTGAAGGGACAGGACGGTTTTGTCCTCGACGGTCATTCGTCGATCAGCAAGATCAGCCGCGATCCTACCGACCTGGTCGCCCAGACCATCGGGCCGGTGCATCAATATCCCGATGGCTTCGCGCTGTTCCTCGGCACGATGTTCGCGCCGGTGAAGGACCGCGATGCGCCGGGCGAGGGCTTCACGCACAAGCGCGACGATATCGTCACGATATCAGCGCCCCAGCTCGGCAAACTGGTCAACCGCATGCGCACCAGCGACGAGTGCGAACCCTGGACGTTCGGCATCGGCGAACTGATGCGAAACCTGGCGAAGCGGAAGATTCTGTAGGGCGGGGGCAGCATTCGGCAGTTGGAACGAGAACCCGTCTCACCCCGGTCTCCCTCCACGTCGTCCCGGACAAGCGAGCGCCAGCGAGTGATGATCCGGGACCCATACGCCGCGGCAGAAGTTGCGTTGCAAAATGGTCGACGGCTTCCTTCAACAACAAACGACCGGGATTATGGGTCCGGCGTTCGCCGGGACGACGGAGCATGCATTACACCGGCAGCGCAATGGAGTATTTCACCTGGCTCAGCGCAAAACTCGACTCGATCGAGGCGATGCCGTCGAGCCGGGTGAGCTTGTTCTTCAGGAACGCTTCGTAGGACGACAGGTCGGCGGCGACCACGCGCAGCAAATAGTCGCGGTTGCCGGTCATCAGATAGCATTCCAGCACCTCGTCCCATTTCGAGATCGCCTTGGCAAAGCGGTTGAGGTCTTCTTCCTTCTGCCGCGCCAGTTTGATGGAGATGAAGACGCTGACGTGGAGCCCCAGGGATTTCTGGTCGACGGTGGCGATATAGCGGGTGATGACGCCGCGTTGTTCCAGCAGCTTGACCCGGCGGTGGCACGGCGACACCGACAGGCCGACCTTGTCGGCGAGTTCCTGCATGGTGGTGCGGCCGTCGGATTGCAGTTGGGCGAGAATCTTGCGGTCGATGGCGTCGAGGGTGTGCATTGGGATAAACTCCGCATTGCTGGTCTAGGATTGGTATTTTATCCCAATATTGACAGGTATGTCGCGGAAATTTGAGATTTTTGACGACAGGCAAAGCGTTAACATTCCCCGATATTTCGTCCTGCCGGGAGTATTTGCCATGCCGATCGATCCCGCACGCCTGGAAATGTTGTCCGCGCTGGCCCGCAAGGTGCTGTGGCTGTCGTCGTGGACCATCCATCACGCCAATCACATCAGGCCCAATGCCGACGGGCTCAAGGTCGGCGGCCACCAGGCCTCGTCGGCCTCGCTCGCCACCATCATGTCGGCGCTGTATTTCTCGGTGCTGAGACCGGAGGACCGCGTTGCGGTGAAGCCGCATGCCAGCCCGGTGTTCCACGCCATCCAGTATCTGTTCGGGCACCAGACCCGCGAGAAGCTGGAAAATTTCCGCGGCTTCAACGGCGCGCAATCCTATCCGTCGCGCACCAAGGACACCGACGACGTCGATTTCTCCACGGGATCGGTGGGCCTCGGCGTGGCGCAGACGCTGTTCTCCTCGCTGGTGCAGGATTACGTCAAGGCGCATGGCTGGATGAAGGATCGCCCGGAGGGGCGGATGATTGCGCTGGTCGGCGACGCCGAGATGGACGAGGGCAATATCTTCGAGGCGCTGCTGGAGGGCTGGAAGCACGGCCTGCGCAACACCTGGTGGGTGGTCGATTACAACAGGCAGAGCCTCGATGCCGTGGTGCGCGAGGGGTTGTGGGAAAAGTTCGAATCCATGTTCCGCAACTTTGGGTGGGACGTGGTGATCGTGAAATATGGCCGGCTGATGCAGGCGGCATTCGCCGAGCCCGGCGGCGCGGCCCTGAAAAGCTGGATCGATGCCTGCCCGAACGCGATGTATGCCGCGCTGTGTTTTCAGGGCGGGGCGGCATTTCGAAAACATCTCGACGACGAGATCGGCGACCAGGGCGCGGTGTCGCAACTGATCGGGCGGCGCAGCGACGACGAGTTGCTGGCGCTGATGTCCAATCTCGGCGGCCACGACATGGCCAGCATGATCGAGGCGTTCGAATCGATCGACCACGACCGCCCGGTCTGCTTCATCGCCTACACCATCAAGGGCGTCGGCCTGCCGTTCCAGGGCCACAAGGACAATCATGCGGGGCTGATGACGGTCACCCAGATGGAGAAGTGGCGCAGCGCGCAGAACATCCGCACCGGGCATGAGTGGGAGAAGTTCGAGGGCCTCGCGCAGGATCCGGCGGTGCTGGAAGCCTTTCTGGCCGATGCGCCGTTCAACCGCGACGGCCGCCGCCGGCTGACCGCCCCCGTGATCGAGGTGCCCGAGCGGCTGTCCTTCAAGCCGTCGCCGCAGATGTCGACGCAGCAGGGGTTTGGGCTGGTGCTCAACGAACTCGCGCGCGGCGACAGCGAACTGGCGGCGCGCATCGTCACCGCGTCGCCCGACGTCACGGTCTCGACCAATCTCGGCGCCTGGGTCAACCGCCGCGGGCTGTTCGCGCGGGCCGAGAAGGCCGATTTGTTCCGCAGCGAGAAGATCCCGTCGACCTTCAACTGGGACTTTTCGCCTGATGGCCAGCACATCGAACTCGGCATCGCCGAGATGAACCTGTTCATCCTGATGTCGGCGCTGGGGTTGTCGCATGCCATCAACGGTGAACGGCTGCTGCCGGTTGCGACCCTGTACGACCCCTTCATCCAGCGCGGGCTCGATGCCCTGAACTACGCCTGCTACCAGGACGCGCGTTTCATGGTGGCGGCGACGCCGTCGGGCATCACGCTGGCACCGGAAGGCGGCGCGCACCAGTCGATCGCGACGCCGCTGATCGGCATGGCGCAAGATGGCCTTGCCTCGTTCGAGCCAGCCTTCGTCGATGAACTCTCCGTGATCATGGGCTGGGGCTTTGAGCACATGCAGCGCGAGGGGGTGGGCGAGGGCGGTTCGGTCTATTTGCGGTTGTCGACCCGTACCATCGACCAGCCGCAGCGCATCATGACGCCGGAGCTGCAGCGCGGCATCACCGACGGCGCCTATTGGCTGCGCAAGCCCGGCGAGAACTGCGAGGCGGTGGTGGCCTATACCGGCGCGGTGGCGCCGGAGGCGATCGAGGCGATCGGTCTGATCGGCGAGAGCCGCAGGGATGTCGGCCTGCTCGCAGTGACCTCGGCCGACCGGCTGCATGCCGGCTGGACCTCGGCGCGAAAGCTGCGCCGCGACCGCCGCG
>CALROE020000015.1:0-13865 GCA_943369715.1 Bradyrhizobium ivorense | reverse complement strand
CTGCGCTTCGATGGGCGCGGCTTCGGGCTCGACGCCAACATGTGTCGCCGGACCGGCGCCGTGGGTCTTGCCGAAGGAATGGCCGCCGGCGATGAGCGCGACGGTTTCCTCGTCGTTCATCGCCATGCGCGCGAACGTGTCGCGGATATCCCGCGCAGCCGCGAGGGGATCCGGATTGCCGTTCGGGCCTTCCGGATTGACGTAGATCAGCCCCATCTGCACGGCGGCGAGAGGATTCTGGAGATCACGGTCGCCGCTGTAGCGCTCGTCCGCCAGCCACTTGCCTTCGGCGCCCCAGTAGATGTCCTCTTCGGGCTCCCAGACATCGGCGCGCCCGCCGCCGAAACCGAACGTCTTGAACCCCATCGACTCGAGGGCGACGTTGCCGGTGAGAATCATCAGGTCGGCCCACGAGATCTTGTTGCCGTATTTCTGCTTGATCGGCCACAGCAACCGGCGCGCCTTGTCGAGGTTGACGTTGTCCGGCCAGCTGTTGAGCGGCGCAAAACGCTGCTGGCCGGCTCCGGCGCCGCCGCGGCCATCGCCGATGCGGTAGGTGCCCGCGCTGTGCCACGCCATCCGGATGAAGAGCGGCCCGTAATGGCCAAAGTCCGCCGGCCACCACTCCTGCGAATCCGTCATCAGCGCGGTAAGGTCCTTCCTCAGCGCCTCCATGTCGAGCTTCTTGAACTCTTCGGCATAGTCGAACGCCTCGCCCATCGGATTGGACAGGGCGGAGTGCTGGTGCAGAACCTGAAGGTTCAGCTGGTTCGGCCACCAGTCGCGGTTGGCCCTGGCAGCGGTCGTGTGCACGACCGGGCACTTGCCGGCGCTCTCGTCAGTCTTTGCGTCCATGGTTCTCTCCGATCGTGGTCTGTGATTTTTTTCGCGTCGTTCCGTATGGAACCATTAAAATTTCTGTGGGAAGTCGCGCGCCGCAACCGCCGCACCGAATTAGCTTGCGGCGCCGGTGATTATTGGGGGCGGTCAGCCATGGCTGTTGTTCCTTCCGGCAGGTAGGGCGGAGCATGCATTTGACCAAGATGACACCGCGGAAGCATTGACCTGGAACAACCACGTCAACCGGATCCGCAGGATGCTTGGTACCTTCAGTCAAATTCGCTGCATCCCCACCTTGGAAGATATCTAAGATCAGGTCCAGTCGAATTGTCTTGGGCTCTCGATCAGTTTATCTGATCTCCATGATCACGCTCCGACAGCTTCGTTATCTCTCGGCCTTGGCCAAACACGGCCATTTCGGCCGCGCCGCCGAGGCCTGTTCCGTCACCCAGCCTGCGCTGTCGATGCAGATACGGGATCTGGAACGGACGCTGGGTGTCGCCGTGGTGGAGCGGCGGCCGGGCGAGGTGATGCTGACCGATGTCGGCCGGGAGATCGCGCGGCGGGCGGAGGACGTGCTGACGGCCTCGCGCGACCTGGTGGATTTTGCGAGGCACCGCAGCGGCCTGCTGACCGGCCGGCTGACGCTCGGCGTGATTCCGTCGCTGGCGCCCTATCTGCTGCCGCGGATTCTTCCGCTGTTGCAGTCCCGGTTCCCGGACTTGCAGCTGGAGCTGCGCGAAACCCAGACCCGGCAACTGATAGAGGACATCAAGAGCGGCGCGCTCGATGCCGCGATGCTCGCTTTGCCGGTGGCTGAGCCGGAGATCGATACGATTGCCCTGTTCGAGGACCTGTTCCTGCTGGCGGTGCCGGCGAGCGATCCGCGAAAGGAGACCGTGCGGGTGGCCGCTGCAGACATCGATCAGAGCCGGCTGATCCTGCTCGAGGACGGCCACTGCCTGCGCGACCAGGCGCTGGCGTTTTGCGCCACCGCGCCGCGCGGCCGCAGCAGTACCGGCACCGTGTTCGGTGCCAGCAGTCTGAACACCGTGATGCAGATGGTCGCGGGCGGCTACGGCGTCACGCTGATTCCGCAGATCGCCGCCGATGTCGAGCGCCGCGACGCGCGCGTGAAATTCCTGCGGCTGGAAAACCCGCAGCCCGGCCGCAGCATCGGCCTCGTGTTCCGCCGCACCTCGCCGCGCAAGGCGGATTTTGCCGCACTTGGCGAGGTGGTGAAGGAGAGTGTTGATACGAGCGGCGCATCAACAAGCTCGTCATTGCGAGCGAAGCGAAGCAATCCACCTTCTTGAAGCGAAGAATGGATTGCTTCGTCGCATCCGCCTTCGCCCGAAGGCGGGCTTCGGCGGACAAGAGCGCTCCTCGCGACAGCAATGACGAGGAGGGAGCTGACGACTAAACTCCCAGCGTGCCGGCCTTCGCGGCGGCGTAGCGCTCGGCGATCTTGCTCCAGTTTACCGTGTTCCACCACGCCTTGAGATAGTCGGCGCGGCGGTTCTGGTAGTTGAGATAATAGGCATGCTCCCAGACGTCGTTGCCCATCAAAGCGCGCTTGCCGTCCATGATCGGACTGTCCTGGTTCGGGCGGGTCTCGATCGCGAGCTTGCCTTCCTTGGTCACCGTCACGAAGACCCAGCCCGAGCCGAACTGGCGGCCGCCCGCGGCATTGAAATCGGTCTGGAATTTCTCCAGGCCGCCGAGATCCTTGTCGATCGCGGCCAGCACTTCGCCCTCGGGCTTGCCGCCGTTCGGCCCCATGATCTCCCAGAACATGGTGTGGTTGGCGTGGCCGCCGAGATTGTTGCGAACGGCGAACTTGATGTCGTCGTTCAGGGCATTGAGGTTGCCGAGCACGTCGGTGATCTTGCTGCTGCCGAGCTGCGGATTGGTCTTGGCGACATTGTTGAGGTTCGCGACATAGGCGGCATGATGCCGGTCATGGTGGATTTCCATGGTCCTGGCGTCGATGTGTGGCTCCATCGCATTGAATGCATAGGTCAGCGGCGGGAGCACGAAGGGGCCAGCGGCGGGCGCAGCAGCGGGCGCCTGGGCGAACACAGCGCGTGGCGCGATGGCGGCTGCGGCGATGCCTGCGGCCATCGTGACGAGATGGCGACGGGATATGGCGGACATGAAGGGTCTCCCTGGGCTGGTGCGAGCACGGGGTGCTCGATTCGGAACATGGTAACGAACGAGGTCGGCGGTTGACGCAAAATTCGATTTCAGACGACCGGCCGCCTGTGGCCGGGAGAAACGCGCAAGCATCAACTACGTGCCGGGTGGGCCGGCAGTTTCGGCTGAGCCTGCGGCGGAATCGCGCATACCGATCATCGAAACGTGATCGGCCGTCATGGAAGCCAACAACAAAAAGGGCGGCTGAAAAGCCGCCTTCCATAAAGCCGCGGGCTGGCTGCCCAGACCACGCGACTATTGTCGTTTCTTGCTAATTTCGTCCATCATCAGTCGAAATACGTTGTCTATCAGCGAGACCCCCATATCCTTCAATTGCTCCACGCGTTGTTGGTCGGTGTCGGGTTTTTCCGGCGCGGTTACATTCGTGATGTTCTTCTTTTTCTCTTGCGCTAGTTCGGCGGCGAGCTGCTCGCGTGCGGCACGCTCCTGCTGAAGTTCGCGATGGGTGTCGGACTGTTGATTTGAATTCTGAATCTGCGGCTCCCTAGGAGAGCCGGTCTGGATCGGTCGGCCAGGGAAAAAGTAGTCGTAAGCCGATAGTACGGGAGGGACCATAGCAACAAGTCCGGCGATCACCACAATCGCCGTCCTTCCTGGAAAGTCTACGGACTTCCCCCGAAATTTTTCCTCGAAGAAAAAGCCCGCCGACAGGATGAAGATAGGCGCATACCAAAAAACATCGATCAAACGCATGGATTTCTCCATACAACTTTTGCGGAAATGTCCCTAAGATTACACCAAATAGCAGGCCAAATCGAATGCTTTCCGCGGCAAACGCAAACAAAAAGGGCGGCTGAAAAGCCGCCCTTCGTGGTCTCTAGTGTCAGTAAGGCTTACTCGCCGGCGGCTTCGCGGGCCGGAGCCTCGGTCTTCTGGCTGGCTTCGAGGTCCTCGCCGGTCACCTGGTCGACCGCCTTCATCGACAAGCGCGTCTTGCCGCGATCGTCGAAGCCGAGCAGCTTGACCTTGACCTTGTCGCCTTCCTTGACGACGTCGGAGGTCTTCTGCACGCGGGCCGACGCGAGCTGGCTGATGTGGACGAGGCCGTCCTTGGCGCCGAAGAAGTTCACGAACGCGCCGAACTCCATCACCTTGACCACGGTGCCGTCATAGATCTGGCCGAGCTCCGGATCGGAAGCGATCGACTTGATCCACTTGATCGCCGCCTTGATCGATTCGCCGTCGGCGGAGGCGACCTTGACGGTGCCGTCGTCGTCGATGTTGACCTTGGCGCCGGTCTTCTCGACGATCTCGCGGATCACCTTGCCGCCGGTGCCGATCACTTCACGGATCTTGTCGGTCGGGATCTTGAAGGTCTCGATGCGCGGCGCGTATTCGCCGAGCTCGGCGCGGGCGTTGGTCAGCGCCTTCGACATCTCGCCGAGAATGTGGATACGCCCGTCCTTGGCCTGGCCGAGCGCGACCTTCATGATCTCCTCGGTGATGCCGGCGATCTTGATGTCCATCTGCAGCGAGGTGATGCCGACGTCGGTGCCGGCGACCTTGAAGTCCATGTCGCCGAGATGATCCTCGTCGCCGAGGATGTCGGACAGCACCGCGAAGCGCGAACCTTCCAGGATGAGGCCCATGGCGATACCCGCCGTCGGCCGCTTCAGGGGAACGCCCGCGTCCATCAGTGCGAGAGATGCACCGCAGACCGAAGCCATCGAGGACGATCCGTTCGACTCGGTGATCTCCGAGACGACGCGCACCGTGTAGGGGAATTCGTGGTGCGGCGGCAGAACCGGGTGGATCGCGCGCCAGGCCAGCTTGCCGTGGCCGATTTCACGCCGCTTGGTGCCGCCCATGCGTCCGGTCTCACCGACCGAGTAGGGAGGAAAGTTGTAGTGGAGCAGGAACTGCTCCTTGTAGGTGCCCGACAGCGAGTCGATGTACTGCTCGTCCTCGCCGGTGCCGAGCGTGGTGACCACCATCGCCTGGGTTTCACCGCGGGTGAACAGCGCCGAGCCGTGGGCGCGCGGCAGCACGCCGACTTCGGCGATGATCTGGCGCACGGTCTTGGAATCGCGGCCGTCGATCCGCTTGCCGGTGTCGAGGATGTTCCAGCGGACGATCTTGGCTTCCAGTTCCTTGAACACGCCGGCGATGCGCAGCTTGTCGTATTTCGGCTCCTGGCCTTCCGGGAAATAGTGCGCCATCACCTTTTCCTTGGCCTTGCCGACCGCCGCGTAGCGGTCCTGCTTGATCGGAATCGAATAGGCGGCGCGCAGCTCGGTCTCGATCAGGCCCAGAATCTCTTTTTCCAGCACGCTCTCGTCGACGACCTTGACGTCGCGCGGTTCCTTGGCGGCCTTCTCGGCGAGCTCGATGATCGCGTTGACCACCGGCTGGAAATGCCGGTGTCCGAACATCACGGCGCCGAGCATGATGTCTTCGTTGAGTTCCTTGGCTTCCGATTCCACCATCAGCACGGCGTCGGCGGTGCCGGCGACGACGAGGTCGAGCTGGGTTTCGACCATCTCGTCGAGCGTCGGGTTCAGCACGTATTCGTCATTGATGAAGCCGACGCGGGCGGCGCCGATCGGGCCCTTGAACGGGGCACCGGAAATGGTCAGCGCCGCGGAGGCGGCAACCAGCGCCAGAATGTCGGGGTCGTTCTCCATGTCGTGCGACAGCACGGTGACGATGACCTGGGTCTCGTTGCGCCAGCCGTCGACGAACAGCGGACGGATCGGGCGGTCGATCAGGCGGGAGACCAGCGTTTCCTTCTCGGTGGGCCGGCCCTCGCGCTTGAAGTAGCCGCCGGGAATGCGGCCCGCAGCATAGGTCTTCTCGATGTAGTCGACGGTCAGCGGCAGGAAGTCGACGCCCTCGCGCGCGGTCTTGGCGGCCACGACGGTGGCGAGCACCACGGTCTCGCCGTAGGTGGCGACGACGGCGCCATCGGCCTGACGGGCGATCTTGCCGGTTTCAAGCCTGAGGGGACGGCCACCCCAGTCGATTTCGACTGAATGAATATTGAACATGTAGGTCTTCTTTCTTGGGTTTAAGAAGCAATGTCAGCCCAGAAACACAAAGACCATGCGCAAGATTGCGAGACGCTGATCACGATACGAGATCAGCGTCCGGCGATCCTGCCATGGTCTTTATACTTCGGATGGCGTCCATCCCTTCGGTAGTACGGGCATCTTGCCCCGCCCAGCGGCCGGATTGCTGCTGGACGTCTTGTAGGGAGCACGATCTTTTCGGAAAACCGGTATCCACTTTTCCGGATCGTGCTCTTGTGCATGATCGTCTTTCGAAAATCGAAAGTCCGGGTTTCGGAAGATCATGCAAAAACGCGCGCAAGATTGCGCGCGTGAACTCTCAACGGCGAATGTTGTGCTTTTCGAGCAGCGCCTTGTAACGCGACTCGTCCTTGCGCTTGATGTAATCGAGCAGGGAACGGCGCGTGGCGACCATTTTCAAAAGGCCCCGGCGTGAATGATTGTCCTTCACGTGGGATTTGAAATGCCCGGTGAGGTTATTGATGCGTTCCGACAGGATCGCAACCTGAACCTCTGGCGAGCCGGTGTCGCCGGCCTTGTTGGCATTCGTCTTGATGACTTCCGCTTTGCGTTCGGCGGTAATCGACATCGTCAAACTCTTTCATTGCTGCGAGCCGAACTGGCGGTCAGTCCGGTCAGGTTAAACACGCGCTTGGGGATGAGTTCGCCATTGCCAATTTCGGCGAGGGCCAAAAGCCGGCCTGCCACCGTGACATAGACTGTGCCGCTACTATTGGGCGCATCCCGTCCGCGCAACAAAACGGCCTGGCCCCGATGGAGCCTTGCCGCATCAGCCCGTGTGACGGCCAGTGCCGGGATGTCGTCCAGCGCGGTCTCAACGGGCAAAAGCGCGTCGGCGAGGCTACCCTCGCCAGACGCGGCTCTATCGCACAAAGCCTCCAACTGTTCCAGCGGAATCATGTCCTTCTCGCCGAACGGCCCGACCAGGGTCCGGCGCAGTGCGCAGATATGGCCGAAACAGCCGAGAATCCGGCCCATATCGCGGGCCAGCGCCCGCACATAGGTTCCCTTGCCGCACTCGGCCTCGAACACCGAATGGCTGCTATCCGGTTGTTCTACAAGGGATAAATGGTGAATCTCGACCGGGCGCGGCTTCAGGTCGACGGTTTCGCCGTCGCGCGCCAGATCATAGGCGCGCTCGCCCTGCACCTTGATCGCCGAGTATTGCGGCGGGATCTGCTCGATCACCCCGGTAAACCGCGGCAGCAGGGCCCGGATCTCCTCGGCGCTGGGCCTGAGATCGCTGGTCTGGGTCGCGCGCCCCTCGGTATCGTCGGTGTCGCGTTCCTCGCCCCAGGCCACCGTGAAGCGGTAGCGCTTGCGGCCGTCCATCACGAAGGGAACCGTCTTGGTGGCTTCGCCGAGCGCGATCGGCAGGCCGCCGGAGGCGAGCGGATCCAGCGTGCCGGCATGGCCGGCGCGCCTGGCCGTGAACAGCCGCTTCACCACCGCGACCGCCTGGGTCGAGGTCATGCCGATCGGCTTGTCGAGGATCACCCAGCCGTGGACGTCGCGCTTGTCGCGCCGCATCTGGTTGTTCGGGCGCGGCTGCTTGCCGGAGCGCGGCCGGTTCTCGTCGCGAACCTGATTCGCGTCGCGATTCGCTTCAGAAGAAATATTCTTTTCAGGCGCTGCCGAATCGCCGATTTCCGGCTCGATCACGCTGTTGGCTGACGTCACGATCATTCCTTGTCGTCCGAATCGGGTGCGAGGTCTCTTTGCACCGCAGGTGTTCGCAGTAATTTCTCTATTCGTTCCGCTTCCTCGAATCGTTCGTCGACGCGGAAGCGAACATCAGGCGCGAATTTCAGGTTAACGCGGTGCGCGATCTCGCCGCGCAGGAACTTCTTGTTGCGCTCCAGTGCCGCGATCACCTTGTCGATGTCGCGCCCGCCGAGCGGCATCACGTAAACCGTCGCGAGCTTCAGATCCGGCGACATCCGCACCTCCGGCACGGTGATGATGTGACCCTCAAGGTCCGGGTCGTGCACGCTACCCTGCGACAGGATATCGGCGACGGCGTGGCGCACCACCTCGCCTACGCGCAACTGACGCTGCGAGCCGCCGGGGGTGGAGTCCTTCTTGTGGTGACTGGGCATGGCGGTCTCTCGAAAACAAATCGTCATGGCCGGGTTTGCCCCGGCCATCGACGTTCTTCTTGCGGTTGAATTCCTCAAGACGTGCATGCCCGGCACATCCAGTGCGGTGGCCGGGCCATGACGTCGAACTCGTTCAATATCCTTCTGACGAAGCCGTAAGGTTCAGACTTACAGGCTGCGCTGGATGGTCTCCACGCGATAACATTCAATGACGTCGCCGGCCCGCATGTCGCCGTAATTCTCGAACGCCATGCCGCATTCCTGGCCGGACTGCACTTCCTTCACTTCGTCCTTGAAACGCTTCAGCGTCGACAGCTTGCCTTCGTGCACGACCACGTTGTCGCGGATCAGGCGGACATTGGCGCCGCGTTCCACGGTGCCGTCGGTGACGCGGCAGCCCGCGACCTTGCCGACCTTGGAGATGTTGAACACTTCCAGGATCAGGGCATTGCCCAGCATGGTCTCGCGCAGCGTCGGCGCCAGCAGGCCGGACATCGCCTTCTTCACGTCATCGACGAGGTCGTAGATGATGTTGTAGTAGCGGATTTCGATGCCGTTGCGCTTGGCGGCGGCGGCGGCTTCCTTGTGGGCGCGGACATTGAAGCCGATGATGGCGGCGTTGAAGCCTTCCGCCAGCGTCACGTCGGATTCCGAAATGCCGCCGACACCGGCGTGCAGGATGCGCGCCATGACTTCTTCGGTGCCGAGCTTGTCGAGCGAGCCCAGAATCGCTTCCAGCGAGCCCTGCACGTCGGCCTTGATGATCAGCGGGAAGTCCTTGCGGCCCGTGGTCTTGAGCTGCGACATCATCTGCTCGAGCGAGCCGCGCATGCCGGAAATCGAGGCAGCCGCGTTCTCGCGCTTCTGATGGGCGCGGTAGCTCGTGACCTGGCGGGCGCGAGCTTCGTTCTCGACCACGGCAAGCCGGTCGCCGGCTTCCGGCGGCCCGTTGAAGCCGAGCACTTCCACCGGAACCGACGGCCCGGCTTCGTCGATGGTAACGCCCTGGTCGTTGATCAGCGCGCGGACACGGCCCATTTCGGCGCCAGCGACGATGATGTCGCCCACGCGCAATGTGCCGCGCTGCACCAGCACGGTCGCGACCGGACCACGGCCGCGATCGAGCTTGGCTTCGATCACGGTGCCCTCGGCGGGACGCGAGACGTTGGTCTTGAGGTCGAGCAGGTCGGCCTGCAGCGCGATCATTTCCAAGAGCTTGTCGAGGTTGGTCTTGTTCTTGGCGGAAACCTCGACGTCGACCACGTCGCCGCCCATCGATTCCACCTGCACTTCGTATTGCAGCAATTCGGTGCGCACGCGCTCCGGCTTGGCGTCGGGCTTGTCGATCTTGTTGATGGCGATGATCATCGGGACCTTCGCCGCCTTGGCGTGATTGATGGCCTCGACGGTCTGCGGCATGACGCCGTCGTCCGCCGCCACCACCAGCACCACGATGTCGGTGACCTTGGCGCCGCGCGCCCGCATCGCGGTGAACGCGGCGTGGCCCGGGGTGTCGATAAAGGTGATCTTCTTGCCGCTTTCCGGCGAGGTCACCTGATAGGCGCCGATATGCTGGGTGATGCCGCCGGCTTCACCCGAGACCACGTTGGCGTGGCGAAGCGCGTCGAGCAGCGAGGTCTTGCCGTGGTCGACGTGGCCCATCACGGTGACGACGGGCGAACGCGGCTCGGTATCGGAGGAATCGTCGACGATGTCGAACAGGCCTTCCTCGACGTCCGAGGCGGCGACGCGCTTGACGGTGTGGCCGAGTTCCTCGGCGATCAGCTGCGCGGTGTCGGCATCGATCACGTCGGTGATCTTGTGCATCGCGCCCTGCTTCATCAGCAGGCGGATGACGTCGACCGCGCGCTCCGACATTCGGTTGGCGAGTTCCTGGATGTTGATGGCTTCCGGGATCACCACTTCGCGAATCAGCTTTTCCTTCGGCTCGTTGGACTGGTGTCCCTTGAGGCGCTGGGTGCGGCGGCGGAACGAGGCGATCGAACGCTCGCGCACGTCGTCGGCGGTGAGCGCGGTGACCAGCGTCAGGCGGCCGCGCTGCTTGGCCGGCGCCGGCTTGGCGGTGGTCTTCGGCGGCACGGCGGGGCGGACAGCGCCGCCCGGACCGCGACGGATCTGGCGCGGACCTTCATCCTCGTCGGTGGCCTCGGCGGCAACGCCGGGGGCGCGCGCGGCGGGCGCAGCGGCAGCCTTGGCGGCGGCGGCGGTCTTGGCCTCGGCTTCGCCGAAACGCTTCTTGGCTTCGAGTTCGGCCTTGCGCTTGGCTTCCTCGTCCTGGCGGTGGCGTTCTTCCTCGGCCTTGCGGCGGGCCTCGGCGGCCTCGCGCTCGGCCTGCTCGATGCCTTCCTTGGAGTTGCGGCGCCGGGCTTCCTCTTCGGCCAGCCGGCGTTCCTCGATGTCGCGGACCCTGGCGTCGGCGAGTGCGCTGGCGCGGGCGGTGCGTTCATCGTCGGTCAGCGTCTGCAGCACGACGCCCGAACTGCGTCGCGGCGGAGCCGGCGGGGCGGCGGGACGGGCGAGCGGCGCGGCCGGCCTGGGCGGCGCGGCCTTGGCGACGACCGGCTCCGGCGCGTGCGGCGCTTCGGCTGGCCCATCGCCACCGACGCGGCGCTTGCCACGCTTTTCGACCACGACCTGCTTGGTCCGGCCGTGGCTGAAGCTCTGGCGCACGGTGCCCGTCTCGACGCGCGGCTTCAGCGTCAAGGTCTTGGTCGGAACACTCAGTGTCTTGTCGCCAGGCGTTTTCGTATCAACCATTCAGCAGTCCTAATCTTGTTCTGTTGTGCGTGTCCGCACAGTCTGTTCAGGCAAATTCTTCGACAAGTTCTTGTTAGACAAGTTTTTGGCCGCATCGCCGGCAGTCTTGTCGTCATCCGCCATCCGGTATCGGACCAGGAGTTGGCTGCGCGACAGGAACGTTTTGCTCGCCGGGCCCGCGAGCACGGCAGCATGTATCACATTTGACCGCCCTAGTGCCAAATCCAATTGTTCGGACGTCAGCGCCGTGACGACAGGGAATTCGGCCGATTCATCGTCGATTCCGGCGTTTTGCCTGACGATGGCGTCCAATTTGCGGATTCCGTCCGCGGCGCCGTCCGAGGCGTGGATCAGGGCGGCCGCCTCGCCTGCCTTCAGGGCGCCCTCGACCTTGCTGAAGCCGGACACCACCTGGCCCGCCTTGGCGGCCATGGCCAGCGCCTCGCTGACGCTGCGCACCAGCAGGGCCTCGGTATCCGCCGCCAGCGTGGCCGCGGCACGGACTTCGCGTTTGAAACCCTTGCTGAACTGGTGACGCCGGACCGCTTCCGCAACCGCCTGCCGGGATGCCGAAACCCACAGTCCCCGGCCGGGAAGCTTGCGCTTCAGGTCCGGGATCACCTCGCCCTGCGGGGCGACGACGAACCGGATCAGTTCGTCGATCGGCCGCACTGCCCGCGTGACCGCACACATCCGCTCCGTCGCGGACCTGTTGGTCCGCGGTCCGTTGTCGAGATCGGGGTCGGCGAGTGCAAGCATGCGTGCGACATCTCTCCTGTCATCTGCGCGTTACGGTCGCGCAGAACCGGTAACCAATTTCGCGGAAACCGCGCATCAAACCGGCTGGTCTTCGGTGGCCTCGGCCTCGTCGGTCTTCTTGACGAGGTCGGCCTCGGTGATCCAGCCGGCGATGACGCGCGCCTGCATGATCATGTTCTCGGCATCGTCGCGCGAGATTTCGTTGGCGTCGAGAATGCCAGGATGCTTGGTCGGCTCGGCGCCTTCCTTGCGTTCGGTCCAGCCCACCAGATCGTCGGTGGCGCAACCGGCGAGGTCCTCCACCGTCTTGATCTCGTTCTCGCCGAACTTCACCAGCATCTTCGAAGTCACGCCGGGCACCGTCTTCAGAGCGTCATCCACACCGAGTTCCTTACGTTTGTTTTCGAGCTCGCTTTCGAGCGTTTCCAGGTATTCGCGGGCCCGGCTCTGCAGTTCGTTGGCGGTTTCGTCGTCGAAACCTTCGATGCCGGCCAGTTCCTTGACGTCGACCAGCGCCAGTTCCTCCACCGAGGTGAAGCCTTCGGACGCCAGCAATTGGCCGACCACTTCGTCGACATTGAGCGCTTCCATGAACACCCGCGTGGAGTTCTCGAAATCGGCCTGGCGGCGCTCGGATTCTTCCTGTTCAGTCAGAATGTCGATGTCCCAGCCGGTCAGCTGCGAGGCGAGACGAACGTTCTGTCCGCGCCGGCCGATCGCCAGCGACAGCTGGTTGTTGGTGTCGGGCACCACGACCTCGATGCGCTCGCGGTCCTCGTCGATCACGACCTTGGCGACTTCGGCGGGCGCCAGCGCGTTGACGACGAAGGTCGCGATGTCGGGCGACCACGGGATGATGTCGATCTTCTCGCCCTGCAATTCGTTGACCACCGCCTGCACCCGCGAACCGCGCATGCCGACACAGGCGCCGACCGGATCGACCGAGGAATCCCTTGAAATCACGCCGATTTTCGCGCGCGAGCCGGGATCGCGGGCGACCGCCTTGATCTCGACGATGCCGTCATAGATCTCCGGCACTTCCTGCGCGAACAGCTTCGCCATGAACTGCGGATGGGTGCGGGAGAGGAAGATCTGGGGGCCGCGGGTTTCGCGGCGCACGTCGAAAATATAGGCGCGGACGCGGTCGCCGTTGCGGAAGACCTCGCGCGGCAGCATTTCGTCGCGGCGGATAATGGCTTCGCCGCGACCCAGATCGACGATGACGCTGCCATATTCGACGCGCTTGACGATGCCGTTGACGATATCGCCGATGCGGTCCTTGAATTCCTGGTACTGCCGGTCGCGCTCGGCCTCGCGCACCTTCTGCACGATCACCTGCTTGGCGGATTGCGCGGCGATGCGGCCATATTCCAGCGGCGGCAGGGTGTCGGCGATGGTGTCGCCGACCTGCGCGCCGGGATTGGCACGCTGCGCGTCGATCAATGAAATCTGGTTAGCCGAATTCTCGACCTGCTCGACCACCAGCATGTGGCGCGACAGCCGCAATTCGCCCTTCTTGGCGTCGATCTCGGCGTGGACGTCGGTCTCGCTGCCGTAGCGGGCTCGCGCCGCCTTGGCGATGGCGTCTTCCATCGCCGCGATCACGATCGAGCGGTCGATCGATTTCTCGCGCGCCACCGCGTCCGCGATCTGCAGCAGTTCAAGTTTATTGGCGCTGACAGCTGCCATGGCTCATTCTCCTTCAGTGGGATCGATTTCGCCTCTTCGCAGTCTGTCTGCGGCGAGGCGGTGTTCCTTGGTGTTTTTCGGGGCGATCTTCTTTACCGGCTTCAACTTCGCCTTCGGCGCATTGCTCTTGGTCGGGTCGCTCTTTTTCGCGTGCGGCGGGGGCGGCGGCTTGATTCCGAGATTCTGCTTCATCTCGCGCTCGGCCAGCTTGCCGCGTCGCATCGACTCCGCGACCAGCTCGTCGGTCAGCACCAGCCGCGCGTCGGCGATGTCTTCCATCACCAGCAAGACCTCGGGATCCTCGTCGCCGCGAACGTCATCGCGACGCAGATGCACGGCATCGCCCTCGACGCCGCCGAGCGTGCCGCGAAACCGCTTGCGGCCCTGATGCGCGACCGCCATTTCGATCTTCACGAGATGGCCGGCATAGCGTTCGAAATCGGAGCGGCGCACC
>CALROE020000014.1:0-14256 GCA_943369715.1 Bradyrhizobium ivorense | reverse complement strand
CTGGAAGCCTCCGGCCAGCATGCAGTCAATTGAGAGGGCCGGGCCGCGGTTCGCATGTCCGGACTGGTGGGAGAAGATTCAGGCCGGCGAAACGCCAATGCCTGTTGTCCCGCTCAACGAGGTGCGGGCCGCCAAGGCCCTGGCGTTCTTCAACCGGCTGCGCTTGCCCGACATCGCCGGCAACCCGCCATTGTCGGAAGCGTGCGGAGACTGGTTCCGCGATATTCTGTGCGCGTTCCTTGCCAGCGAAGATCCGGTGACCAAGAAGCGGCTCGTGTGGGAGCTGCTGTGCATGGTTCCGAAGAAGAATTCGAAGACGACCTACGTCGCGGCGCTGGGCTTGACCGCGCTGTTCATGGAGGAAGCGCCGAACCGGCAGATGCTGATCGTGGCGCCTAGCCAGAACATCTCGGAGCGGTGCTTCGCCCAGGCGCAGGGGATGATCCGGATCGATCCCCGACTTGATTCGATTTTCAAGGTGCAGGATCACCTGAAGTGCATCACCCGGCGGAAGACCGGCACAAAACTCGACGTGAAGACCTTCGACACCACGATCGTCACCGGCGAAATTCCGGTCCTGACGATCATCGACGAGCTTCATGAACTCGGCAAAAAGGCGCACGCCGCGGCAGTGATGCAGCAAATCCGCGGTGGCGGCATCACGATGCAGGGCGGCCAGGTCCTGATGATTACGACCCAGTCGGACGAAAAGCCGGCTGGGATCTGGAAGACCGAACTGGACAAGGCGCGCGCCATTCGTGACGCGGAAGGTGGCCGCGATCCGATCATGCTGCCGGTGCTGTACGAATTTCCGCGGCATCTGCAGGTTGACGAAGACTACTGGCGCGATCCGAAGAACTGGGGCGCCATCTTGCCGAACCTCGGACGCTCGATCGACGCGGAGCGCCTGGTCGCCGACTATGACAATAACGGCAAGGTCAACAAGGAAGCCGAACAGATCTGGTGTTCGCAGCACCTCAACATCGAGATCGGAGTCGGTCTCGGCAGCGACAGCTGGCGCGGCGCCGACCTTTGGCAATCTGCCGCCGATCCGACGCTGACGCTCGAAAGCCTTCTCAAGCGCTGCGATGTCGCGACGATCGGCGCCGACGGCGGCGGGCTCGATGATCTTCTGGGGCTGGCGGTGATCGGGCGGGATCGTACAACGCGGGAGTGGTTGTCCTGGTGCCACGCGCTTGCCGATCCGAAGGTGCTGGAGCGGCGCAAGTCGATCAGTTCGGTCTTGCAGGATTTCGAAAAGGAAAAATCGCTGACGATCGGCGATGGTGCGGCCCGCCATACCAAGTTTGTGGCCCTGGTTCGTCAGGTGGTTTCGTCGGGATTGCTGCCGGCCAAGGATGCGGTCGGCGTCGATCCGAACAATGCGGCTGCCGTGTTCGAGGCGCTGGCCGAAGGCGGCGTCAAGTCCGAGCAGATCAGGCGATTGCTTCAAGGGCCGGCGCTGGCGCCAGCGATGTACGGGCTCGAACTGAAGCTCGACGACGGAACGTTCTGGCATGCGGATCAGTCGATGATGGATTGGGTGCTGGGCAATGCGAAGGTCGAACCCCGCGGCAACCATCTCATGATTACGAAACAGATTTCAGGCCGGGCCAAGATCGACCCGTTGATCGCGCTTCTGGAGGCGGCAATTCTGATGAGCTGGAATCCGAAAGGCAAAGGCTCTCTGCAGCGCGCGATTCTCGAACGTGGCGGGATGGCGTGATGTGGCCGTTCAATCTTCTTTCGCGTTCGCGCAAGGACGGCGATACGTCTACCGATAGGCCGGATGCGTGGTTCCGCGACTTCCTGATCGGCGAAAAGACGCTGTCCGGCGAGCATGTCACGCCCGAAAGCGCAATGAAGCTAGCGGCTGTATGGGCGTGTGTCCGGGTTCGCTCTGAAGATATCGCGAAACTACCGTGCATCCTGTACCGGCGGAAGTCGGACGGTTCCAAGCAGCGGGCGACGGATCATCCTCTGCATAAGTTGATCCGCGACAAGCCGAATCCGCGCATGACGGCGTTCGAGTTTCGTCAGCTGATGCAGACCGAGCTAGATATGCGCGGCAATGCGCTGGCGCTGAAAGAGTTCAATGGTCGCGGCGTGGTAGTGGCGCTGTGGCCGGTATCCTGGACGCGGGTCCGGGTGTTGTGTTCGACTGATCAGCATGAGCTTTACTACGAGGTAAAGGACACGAACGGCAAGATCGTCGACACGTTTCCTGCCGAAGGCGTGCTGCATTTGCGCGGCCTTTCGTTCGACGGGATGGTGGGGGTCTCGCCGATCACCTGGCATCGCGAAACGATCGGCCTCGCCATCGCCGAGCAGAAATACGGCGCGTCGTTCTTCGGCAACAGTGCGCAGCCGCGCGCCGCAATCAAGATTCCGGAAGTGTTGAGCCCGGACGCTGCCACGCAGCTGCGCGCATCGTGGGATGACAAGTACAAGGGCACGGTCAACGCCCACAAGATCGCCATCTTCGACGGCGGCATGGAGTATGTCAAAACCGGCATGGACAACACCGACGCGCAATATATCGAAGCGCGTCAGATGCAGAATTCCGAGATCTGGCGGATCTACCGGATGCCGCCGCACAAGGTCGGCGACCTCACCCGCAGCACCAACAACAACATCGAGCATCAGGCGCTGGAGTACGTCACCGACTGCCTGATGTCGGAGCTGGTGCGATGGGAACAGACACTGAAGCGCGATCTGCTGCTCGAAAGCGAGCAGGATACTTACTTCTTCGAGTTTCTTGTCGACGCGCTGTTGCGTGGAGACTTCAAAAGCCGGATGGACGGCTACGCCATCGCGCGCAACTGGGGCATTTTTTCCGCAGACGACTGCCGCGACCGCGAGAACCTCAATCATCTGCCCGACAAAAAGGGTCAGATTTACCTGCAGCCGCTGAACATGGTGGAGGCCGGAACGCCTCCTCAACCGACCACCCCCGCCGCCGCCAAGGCGCTGATCGCGATGCTTGCGCCGATCGCAGCACGAGAGGAGAACACCGATGCCTGAACCGAAACTCTGCGGGTCCATTGACGAGTTTCGCCAGGCCGCGCTGGAAAGCGAGACCGGCGATAAGGTGCAGATCGATGCGCGCGTGCGCGCGTCGTTCGATACCGAAGTCAAGGCGGACGGCGATGCCCGGACGGTGACGTTCACGATCTCGACGTCGTCAGTCGATCGGATGGGCGACACGATCAAGATCGACGGCTGGAGGTTGGAGCAGTACCGGAAAAACCCGGTGGTGCTGTGGGCGCATGACGCAAGTCTTTTGCCGGTTGCGAAGTCAAATCAGGTATGGACGGAAGGGCAGAAGCTGAAGTCCGTGGCTGAATTCACGCCGCCCGGCATGGCGCGGTTCAACGATACCGTGTTCGAGATGTACAAGGCCGGGTTTCTCTCGGCGACGTCAGTTGGTTTTTCGCCGCTGAAATATGCCTTCACCGATGATCCGCAGCGCCGCTATGGAATCGATTTTCTCGAGCAGGAACTGCTGGAGTTCTCGGCTGTTCCCGTACCGGCGAACGGCGAAGCTCTGATCGAGGGCAAGTCCGCCGGCATCGACATTGTGCCTCTGCTGGACTGGGCCGAGCTGCAGATGAGAAATGCGGAAGATCCCGAGCGCATCCTTCGCCTCGCCGATGATATACTGAGCCGGCGCGCGAAAGACCCGGCCATGCTGGCCTGGGGCGAACGCATCCTCGCTGCCAACGGCAAGGCTATCGTCGATCCCGAGCGCGTGCGCGCCGTCGAGCGCGCGGCGACTGCCCAGCGCATCGCCGCAAAGCGCGCCATACGGCAGCGCGAACTCGAACTTATTCGAATCCAGGGCCGCTAACGGCTCTGTGACTTATCCCCGGCTTCGACCGGGAGGCTGAGACAGCATTCCGCCAGTCTCGATCTATGAGCAAACCAAATGTTGACGATTGCTGAACTCCGCGCCGCGCGCGCGGTAAAAGTCGACGCTCTGACGGCCCTGGTGGGCAAGATGAATGCGGCGGACTATGTCGAGGACAAGGCCAACGATGAGGCCTATGACGCGCTGAAGCTGGAGATCGACGGCTTCGACGCCAAGATCAAGCGCGCCGAGGAAGCCAACCGGCTCGGCGCCACGCTGGCCCGCGGCAATGTCGCGACCGAGCAGCCCAGCCGGATCATCCTCCCGGCCGCCGCGCGGGGCTATCCCCTGAAGAACTTCAAGGGCGAAAACGCCCACGAGGACGCTTTCAAGGCCGGCAATTTCCTGCTGGCGTCGGTGTTCGGCAATGCCAAGGCGGCGGCCTGGTGCCGCGAGAACGGTCTGGCCGTTGAACGCGCCGCGTCGGAAGGCGTCAATTCGGCCGGCGGCTATCTCGTTCCGGAGGAGATGGAAAACCGGATCATCATCCTGCGCAACTCCTACGGCCTGGCCCGCCGCGACGTGCGCGTGGTCCCGATGGGCCGCGATACCATGACCACGCCGAAGCTGGTCTCCGGTCTCACCATGTATTTCGTCGGCGAGGGCGTGGCGCCGACCCAGTCGCAGGCGGTCTGGACCAACGTTCGCCTCACCGCGAAGAAGGCTGGCGTGCTCACCGTCTGGTCATCCGAGCTGGATGAGGATGCGGTGATTTCGATCGGTGACAGTCTTACCGGTGAAATCGCCTATGCCTTCGCGGCCGGCGAGGATGGTTGTCTGTTCTCCGGCGACGGCACGTCGACCTATGGCGGCATGACCGGGCTGCGGAAGATCTTCACCGACGGTGTCGGCACGCTGGCTGGCGCGGTCGACGCCGCGACCGGCCATGACACGCTCGCGGAATTCGATGCGGCCGATCTCGCCAAGGTGCAGGGTCAACTGCCCCAGTACGTCTACACCATGGGCAATCCCAAATGGTATTGCGCGCAGACCACCTGGGGCAACGTCTTCGAGCGGCTGATCGGCGCGTCCGGCGGCGTCACCAAGGACCAGGCCTCCGGCCGCACCATTCGCGAATACAACGGCTATCCGGTCGAGATCACCCCGGCCATGCTGGCGCCGGCAGCGCCGTCGACCACCGTCAATGATGTGCCGATCATCCTGTTCGGCGATCTCAATATGTCGGTCTCGATGGGCGATCGTCGCGGCATGACGGTGACCCGCTCGACCGAGTACAAGTTCGCGGAAGACCAGATCGCGATCAAGGGCACCGAGCGCTTCGACATCAACTGCCACAACACCGGCGACGCCACGAACGCAGGTTCGATCGTCGCCCTGATGGGCAACACCTGATGCGTAAGCTGCAAGCCGAAGTGAGCGTCGATCACCTCAATCACGGCGCCAGCCTGTTGCGGATCGTTTCCGCAACAGGCGAGACGCTCGGGGTCGAACTCGACGCGGCGCGAACGGCCGCGCTTCGCGAGGCACTTCCGCACCCGAAGGAAGCCGCCGCCCCCGCACATGCTGCTGCGCCTCGCAAGTCCGCGAAGCGCTGATCCGATCAACCCCTCTTTTTTGAAGGAGCTGGAACATGGTTCCGCAGCCGAAAACCGTTATCGCCATCATCCCGATCTCCAAGACCAACGGAGCGACGGCCACTGGCGAGATCATCGACACCAAGGGCTTCGACTATGTCACGATTGGCATCGTCGCCAGCACCGCTGACGTTGTCTCGAACACCCTGAGCGTCCTGAAGATCGAAGAGGGCGACACCACGTCCAGCTTCGCCACCTTCTCGGGCGCCGTCAGTGGCACCGACTACACCATCGCCACGAACGCCTACACGTCGACGACCAATCAGAACGTCTGGTCGTTCGGCGTCGATACCCGCGCGCGCAAGCGTTACCTGCGCGTCTCGGCGTCACCGCAGACGACCATGGTGATCGGCGGCGTGGCGCAGCTGCACCGTGGTGAGAAGGCGCCCACCACGTCTGCCGAGGCCGGCGCGCTCAACGCGATCTACGTCTAAACCGCTTCAGTTCCCGACCGACATCGGGAATGAGACGTCAGCGCTGACCGGTGCGAGGGGATGTCGGTCTCCTCGCACCACCTCCCGACAGAGGAAAAGGAAACCGACATGATCAAGCTCGATCTGGGGGCGCAGGACGTATCGCCGCCTGGCTTTATTCCGATGGGCCGCCATCACGGCACCGAAATCTATCCGCTCACCGTCAGTGACGGAACGATCGACGAGATCCGCGCTTCTCATGTGCTGGAGCATTTTCCGGCGGCGCAGGTTCCCGAAGTCGTCCAGCATTGGGCGGCAAAGCTCAAGCCTGGCGGCGTGATGAAGATCGCCGTTCCAGATTTCGCCTACATCGCACAAGCCTATATCGACGGGCAAAACCTGCCGATCGAGGGCTATACGATGGGCGGGCAGACCGACGAAAACGACTTTCACAAGGCGCTTTTCGACGTTCACACACTGACCGACCTGTTCCGCGGCGCCGGCCTGACCGATATCGGCCGATGGGATTCGGACTGTGAGGATTGCTCCCGGCTCCCGGTGTCGCTTAATTTACGGGCGGTGAAGCCGGTCAAGCTGGATCAGCCGTTCAAGATCGTGGCATGCATGTCGCTGCCTCGGACGCACTGGACGGCGAATTTCAGATGCTCGGAAGCGCTGGCGCCGCTCGGCATCCCACTGCAGGCTTTTGAGGGCGTCTATTGGGCGCAGTGTCTGGAACGGGGTTTCGACAAGCTGATCGAGGATGGCGTCGATGCCATCCTGACGATCGACTACGATACCGTGTACACCTCGCAGCACGTCCAGACGCTGAAGCGGCTGATGCTGCTAAATCCAGAAGCGGATGCGATCTGCCCGATGCAGTCGGCGCGCGGCTGGGACTCGGTTCTGGCCACCATCGAAATGCCCGACGGCACGATCGCCAGCCAGGTCCCGCGCGCGCTGTTCGATGCGGATTTGCTGAAGCTGAAGACCGGGCATTTCGGGCTCACGCTAATCCGTGCATCCGCGCTCAAGAGCGTTCGAAAGCCGTGGTTCCTCGGCGTGCCGGCGAAAGATGGCTCCTGGGGAGAGGGTCATGTCGATGAGGATATCTACTTCTGGCGCAACTGGGCAGAGAGCGGAAAGACGCTTTATGCCGCGAACCGGGTGGCAGTCGGGCATATCGAACCGATGATCAAATGGCCGGGCCGCGACCTTGGCGCCATCCACCAGCGCGTTGCCGCGTACTGGAACGAAGGAACACCGAAGGAAGTCTGGAAATGAGCGTAGTTCGATTGAAGCAACCCTGGAAGATTTGGCCGATAGGCCACGTCTTCCCCGACATGGCGGCCAACCAGGCCCGCGCGCTGATTGCGCGCGGTGTGGCTGAGGAAGTAGCAGAGACCGGCGTCAAAAGTGCATTTCGCTCTCCTGTCGATAGGGCAATGCGCGGAAGCCAGATGACGTTGCGGGCTAAGCGCTGATGTACCGTCCTGTCCTGGTCACAGCGCCTACATCCACACCGATCTCGCTGACGGAAGCGAAGGCGGCGCTGGACATATCCCATACCGAAAAGGATACGCTGATCACGTTGCTGATCGCGGCGGCGACGGCACATCTGGACGGCTGGACCGGGATCCTTGGACGGTGCCTGATAACGCAGACCTGGCGGCAGGACTTCGACCGGTTTAACCGCTGCCTGCGGCTGCCGCTGTTTCCGGTCGCGAGCATCACCAGCGTCAAGTACGACGACACCTCCGATGTCGAGCAGACCGTCGCCGGATCGAGCTATGTGCTGCAGTGTGATGACCTTGGCTACTATGTCGAGTTCAAGGACACCTACTCGTTTCCGTCGATCCATGATGACCGCCCCGCGGTCCGCGTGGCTTATGTCGCCGGTGAAGCTGCAGCGCCCGATGGCGTAAAGCAGGCCATGCTGCTGCTGGTGCGGCACTGGTTCGATAATCCGACCGCCGTCGTGGTCGGCGTGACCACCCAAGCCATGCCAATGGCGGTCGATGCGCTGCTGGCGCCCTATCGCAGGGTCAAGTTCTGATGCAGCGCCGCTATGACCGCATAGTCACCGTGCAGCGAGCCACGCAAACGCAGGCCTCGGACGGCTCGCTGGTCGAGACCTGGGCCGATCTCGCCTACCGGATTCCGGCGTTCGTGGCGCCGACCAAGGGCAGCGAACGGTTTTCGAACCCGCAGGAAGTCGCGGAACAGGAACAGACCGTGACGATCCGGTTTCATTCGATCCCCTCGGCGAGCCGACCGCTGACGCCGAAAGATCGCATCCTCTACCCGGCCGAAGGCCTGGCCGCCAACGTGCAGTCGCCGGCCACAAACCTGATCCTGGATATTCTCTCGCCGGATGAAGTCGGCCGTCAGGTCGATCTCTCCATCAAGTGCCGGCGGCGTGCGGACGTGACGACAACCTGATCTCCCCTCACCGAAAGGAAAAGCTATGACCGATCTTTCTGTAGCTGCCGCGAGCGTTCTTGTCGGCGCCGGCGCCGTCATCGAGAACGGGATCGCCGGCGGCACCATCACGCCTGGTATGCCGGTCTACAAGGCCGCGGACGGCACGATCGTTGCGACCGATGCGGACTCCGCGACCGTTGGCGCCCGCCAGGCCATCGGCATCGCGCTCAACGGCGTCGGCGCCGGCCAGCCGGTCGACTACATGAAGATGGGCGGCGAGATCACCATCGGCGCCACCATGACGGCGGGCGTGACGTACTACCTCTCCGGGGCGGCCGGCGGCATTTGCCCGCTCGCTGACGTCGGGGCCACCGAATATCTCTCGATCGTCGGCATCGCCAAGTCGACGACGGTCCTGAAAACGGTCGCCGGCGGCTATTCCGGCGTGCTGGGCGCGTAAGCACATCCCATGAAGGATATCCGGCCTGGGCTGTTCGCCTTCCTCGCCGCGGACGCATCGATTGCGGCTGCGGTGACGGAAGGCGGCGTCAGCCGGATATTCCCCATCATGCTGCCGCCGGGCGTCAAGAAAGCATCGATCGTCTACACCAAGGTATCGGGTGAGGGCGACTACACGATGGCCAGACCGTCGGGATATGCGCGCCCGCGCTACCAGATCGACGCCTGGGCGCCGACGGTCCCGGCAGCGGCATCGCTCGCCAACTTCATCAAGGATGCGTTGGACGGCTTCTTCGGCGTGATGGGCAGCGGTGTCAATTCGGTTGCCGTGCAGGGCGTTTTCTGCGCGGGCGAGCGTGAGGATTATGACGGGGCTGTCGAGATGTTCCGCGTTAGCCGGGACTATTTCATTCACCACGGGGAGCGTTGAAAATGGCGAAGTACTGCATTCGCTTTCGCGAGCCGATGTGTGGCAATGGCCTTGTACCGATGCTCTGTGACGAAAAAGGCGAGCCGCTTCCAAACCAGCGTTCGGTGGTGATCGTGGCCAAGTACGACGACGTTATGACCGCCACGGTTGAGTTTGTTGTCGGCGAAGATTTGCCTGTCAAGATCGACTGATGGCCCGGACCACTTTCAAGATCGAAGGGCTGTCCGACCTCAACGAAGCCCTCGGCGATTTTTCGAAAGCTGTGTCGGGCAACATCCTGAAGCGTGCGGTCAGCACCGCCGGCGCGATGATCGCCGAAGAGGCCATCGCGATTGCCCCAAAGGACAAAGGCAACCTGAAGCGTGAGATCAAGGTCGGCAAGGCCAAGATCATCACGCCTGGCAAGGCGGCTTTCGCGCAGGCGATGCGGGAAGGCGGCACCAGGGCGGAAGCTGCGGCTGCCGCGCGCGCTGCCAATCGAGCGGCCGGCGGTACCGGTCGATCGGCCGTGACGCAGGTCGGGCCAACCAAGCGGGCCGGGCAGGGCATCCTGCAGGAATTCGGAACGGCGCACCACAAGGCGCAGCCGTTTATGCGGCCAACCTGGGACCGGCACGGGCCACGCGCCATCGACGTCATGAAAGAGGCGTTGGTCGAGGAAATCGAAAAAGCAAAGCAGCGCGCCGCAAAACGCGCTGCGAGGCTCGCAGCCAAGATCGCTGCCGGTAAATAGTTTTTATCTCACCTCTCACTGGAGAATATCGAAATGAGCACCAGCGCGCGCATTGGTTACGGCACTCTTTTCGCATCGGGCAATGGTGCCTCGCCGGAGGTTTTCACGACGCTGGGCGAAGTGACCGCCATCACGCCGCCCGGCTGGTCGCGTGACACGGTGGACGCCACCCACGAACAGAGCCCGAGCGCCCATCGCGAGTTCATCGCGGGCCTTGCGGACGCGGGCGAGGTGTCGATGGACATCAACTTCGTGCCGGGCGGTGCAGCGACCGCGGCGCTCGAAGCGGAAAAGGCGCTGACCGGATCGTCGGCGGCGATCAACCGGCGCATCATTTTCCCGGACGGGTCGTACATGACCTTCGTCGGCATCCTGACGGCCGTCGAGCCGGATGCGCCGATCGACGACAAGATGTCGGCCAGCGTGACTCTCAAGGTGTCGGGCGTTCCGACCTTTGTGCAGGCATAATCCCCCATGGCGAATCCGCATAAGGGTCAAGTCGAGCTGAAGGCGGGGGATTCAACGTACATCCTCCGCTATTCAATCGATGCGATCTGCTCGCTGGAAGCGAGCCTTGACAAGGGGTTTCCGGCCATTGTTGCCGACATGTCCAACCCGGCCACGATGCGGCTTTCAGCCGTGCGCGAAGTGCTGCGTGCAGGCCTGCAGGAGCATCATCCGGACATCACAGTAAAGCAGGCCGGCGAACTTATCATCTCGGCTGGCGGTGCCCTCGTTGTGCTGGGCAAGGTCAACGAAGCCTTCGGCGCGGCTTTTCCCGAACCGGAGGCGAGTGACAAAAAGTCCCCTCGGCAGAGGGCGAACGGTCGGCAACCGACTGGATCGCCCTCTTAGACGACTGGCTGAAAGCGGACCTGAAGGAATGCGATTTCTGGCGCTGCACTCCCCGCCAGTTCGCGCGCCAGCTCCGCGGCAAGTTCTCATTCCAGCTTCATCAGCACAATGAACTCGCATGGCAGGCCTGGCACATCGCCGCGTGGCGTCGATCGAAAAAGATGCCTGAGTTGCATCGTGTCATCAAGCGCGAGCGGCGCAAGCCGCAGGCGTGGCAGGACATGCAGACTTGGGCAAAGCAATGGACTGTGGCGCTTGGCGGCATGGTTGAAACCCCCTCGAAGTGAGATCGGAAACCCCTGATGGCTGACGGCGCGGTCATTGGTGCGCTTCGCGTCGTTCTCGGCGCCGACACCGCAGACTTCGACAAAGGCCTGAAGAATTCGCAGGCCGGTCTTGCGGCGTTCGGCGCGTCGGTCGGCGCCGGCCTGGCCGCCGTTGCTGCTGCGGCTGCGGCTGCGGCTGTAGCGATCGGCGTTGCGCTCACCCGCACCATCGACGACATGGACAAGCTCAACAAGACGTCGCAGAAGCTCGGCATTCCTGTCGAGCAGCTGTCGTCGCTGGCCTATGCCGCGGATCTTGCCGATGTTTCGTTCGAACAGCTGAGCAAGGGCGTCGGCAAGCTCTCCAAGGCGATGGTGGAGGCCGCCTCCAAGCCGATGTCGGATTCTGCGAATGCCTTTAGGGCGCTCGGCGTCTCCGTCACGGATGCCAATGGTAAGCTGAAATCCTCCGATGTCGTGTTGGGCGATCTTGCGAATGCGTTCGAAGGGCTGAAGGACGGGCCCGGCAAGACCGCGGTCGCCATGGCGATCTTCGGCAAAGCCGGCGCCGACCTGATTCCGCTGCTGAATGGCGGGCGTGACAGCCTGAAGGAGATGAGCGAAGAGGCCAAGACGTTCGGCGCTGTGGTCTCGACCGGTGCAGCGAAGCAGGCGGAGGCCTTCAACGATAACCTGACGCGGCTCGGCTATGCGGTGAAGGGCCTGTTCGTACAGACGGCGGAAAGGCTGTTGCCGATCCTTGTCGATGTATCGAACAAGATGGTCACAGCCGCGAAAAATTCGGCGGCGCTCGATCTTGTGATTGCCGGCCTCACCGCTTCCATGAAGGGCCTCGTGACCGCCGGCGTTCTCGTCTCCGCGACCATGCAGATTGCGGGGGATGCGCTCTCGATCATCTGGGGAGGCCTTGCAAAACTTATCAAGGGCGACATCTCGGGTGCCTTCGAGCATCTGAAGACCAAGAGCGGAGACATCGCGACGACGGCTGCGGCCACGCTTGCCACCGTGCAGTCGGTCTGGAACGGGCAGAAGGCCGGCGCGGAAGGCGCTGCTTTATCCACCGATAAGGCAACGACGGCGCAGAAAGATTTCAACTTCGCGGCGATGGCCGGCAAGAATGCCGTCGATCAGTTCATCGATTCCCAGAACAAGGGGCTGGCTTCACAGCAGGCGGAGATTGCGACCTTCGGCATGCTGTCCGGCGCGAAAGAAGCAGCGCGGATTCAGCTGCAAGCAGACACCATCGCGCGCCAGAACAACACCACGGTAACGGCGGCCCAGCAGGTGCAGCTCGACCTCCTGAAGCAGAAAACAGCCGACTATGGAATGACGCTTGCCGGCCTGCAGCTGACGCAGGCGAACCTCACGCCAGCGCAGGCGCTGCAGGTGGAGCAGACGAAAATACAGGCGCTGTTCGATGCCGGCAAGATCAGCGCCGATGCGTATGGGCAGGCCATGGATAACGCCGCGCAACGCGCCAATGCGTCCTGGGGCCAGGCTGGGGCTTCGATCGCCGGAAGTTTCAAGGACATCGCTGGCGCCTTCAGCAAGGAAAGCAAGGGCATGGCAGTTGCCGCCAAGGTGTTCGGCGTCATCCAGGGCACGATCTCGATGTTCACCGGCGCCGCCAAGGCGCTGGAATTGCCGTTCCCTGCGAACCTTGCTGCGATGGCCGCCGTGTTGGCGCAGGGAGCCTCGCTGGTGGCGTCGATCAAGTCGCAGTCGATCCCGGCCGCTGCGATGGGCGGCGCGTTCCGTGTACCCGGCGGCGTAGGGGGAGGCGACAAGGTGCTGACACAGATGGCCTTGGAGCCGGGCGAGCTCGTAGAGGTCACCAGCAACCGCGCCGGCGGCTACCAGGCCGGCGGCAACAACGGCGGCAAATCGCAATCCGGCAGCACCGCGATGATCTATATCGACGCTGCCTTACGCCCGCTCGCCGAGGCCCTGTTCCCGCATATCAATGCGGCGATCCGGGACGGCCACGAACTGAAGCTGGCGACCATCTGATGCTGGTCATCAGCAGCTCGCTTGTTCTATCTCCCGCCGATGCGGCGCTGCCGGCGGGCACGCCGCGCATCCTGTGGCGGAACATCGTCACGTTCGGGACCATCACGGCCGACAGCGAAGCGACCGGCTATCCCGCTTCGAACATGGCCAACCCCGCGACCAACCAGGAATGGCGCGCGGCCGCGGTGGGGGACGTCGAGATCACGGTCACGATTTCGGATGTCGACGATCAATCGGGGGTTGGTATCGCGCGGCACAATTTCGGCAGCGCCGGAATTGCCGTCGAGGTCGGCTATTATGATGAATTCGCCGCGTGGGTGAATCTCGCCGGCCCGCAGATCCCGGCCAATGACGAACCGCTCTTGTTCCAGTTCACGGAACAGTCGCTGGCGGAAGTCACCATCAAGCTTGCCGAAGGCGACGAAGCCGCGACCGCGGCCGTGGTCTATGTGGGCCTGATGCTGATCATGCCGCGCGGCGTCGATGTCGATGCGGATTATCTGGTGCCGCGTTTTGCCCGAAAGACGGAATACGCGGCGCCCTTGTCGGAGCGCGGCGACTATCTGGGGCGCATCGTCACAAGTCAGTTTCTCGGCGAGGTGCTGCACACCTATTCGCATCTGGTGGCTGAATTCATTCGTGAGGAGATCGACCCGTTCATTGCTGCGGTGCAGGCGGATGCGCCGTTCTTTTACGCGATGCTGGCCGATGACGGCGTGAGCTACGACGTGGCGTTCGTGTGGTTTGCCGATGACCCGATGCCGGTCAAGAGCCCGGTCACCAAGCGCTATAAGCTGATCCTGAAATTGATCGGCATCGTCGAATGACGCAGGTCGTCGAATTCTTCGAGATTGTGCTGCCGCGCTGCGCCAATACCTATGGGACCGCGCCGTGTACGGCATCGATACCGACAACCGGCGACGCCAAGTGCTTCAATTGCCTGTCGACCTGTCAGGACACGGCCAACTTCGTCGACACCACGGCAACGCTGCGGTTTGCCAAGCCGGCCGATTATCTACCGCGCGACATCGACATCGTCGGGCCCTGGATCAAGTCGATCGAGCATACCCCGGCGACGATCTCGCTGGCGGAAAATCTCGGCACCCGCGCCGTTCTGAAGGTGACACTGGAGGATCGCCG
>CALROE020000013.1:0-15172 GCA_943369715.1 Bradyrhizobium ivorense | reverse complement strand
GCTCTCATATGCACGACCTTGTAGCCGCCGGCCTTCAATTTACGCAGCAGCTCGGGCAGGGCTTCGCCGGTGTGCTTCTGGAAGTCGTGCATCAGGACGATGCCCTTGCCCATTTTGTCGACCTTCCTCATCACGTTGTCGATGATGGTCTGGGCCTTGCTAGCCTTGAAGTCGAAGGAGTCGAGGTCGGTGGAGAAAATCCCGATGTTGCGCTCGCCGAGATAGGTGACCATCTCGGGCGGATGCTGCAGGGCCGGGAAGCGGAAGAACGGCGCGGGCGCGGCGCCGAGCGCCCATTTCACTGCGCTGAAACCCTTTTCGATTTCTTCCTTGCGCTGGGGCTCGGTCAGCTTCTTGTTGTTGAGGTTGGCGTGCGACCAGGTGTGCGAGCCGACCGTGTGTCCGGCGGCGGCCACCTGCTTCAGGATCTCGGGATAATAGGACGCGTGTTTGCCGATCGGAAAAAAGACCGCCTTGGTGCATTCGTCGGCCAGGGTCTTCAGCACCGAAGGTGTATTGACCGGCCACGGGCCGTCGTCGAATGTCAGCACCACTTCCTTGTCGCGCAGGAAATCGAGCTGCTTGAAATGCTCGAAACCGAAACCGGGCCCACCTGTGGTGTCGATTTCCACGATGCGACCGATGCCCAGCGCGTCGGGATTGGCGCAAGCGGCTTTCGCGGGCGCCGGGGCCGGCGCGGGAGCAGGGGCTGGCGCTGCGGCGGTCGCTTGCGGAGCCGCACTCTTGGCGCCGGGGGCTTGCGACCATGCTGCACCCGTTGCACACAGCGAAACCGCGCCCGCAAAGATCAAACCTGCCGCAATACGCATCTGATTTCCCTCAAAAACTGATCCCGTGCCCCGGGGCTCGTTGCACCAGCCCGGGCCATTTGCCGCCGCGGTCATACTAGCCTAGTTGGACCGGCGCCGCCACGGCAACGGCTATTTTCCAAAGCCTAAAAAGCCTAAGGCCGATGCGCCTCACAGGCAGCGTCAGGAGTCCGCCAGCGCGCGTGCGATGGCGGTTTTGACGCGGGTATCCGTCGGGGCGACGGACTCGGGAAATACCTCCGCGATATAGCCGTCGCGGCCGATCAGATATTTGTGAAAGTTCCAGCGCGGAACATCCCTGGGGCGGGCTTCGGCGGCCCATTTGTAGAACGGATGCGCATTCGGGCCCTTCACAATGGCCTTTGCCGCGATCGGAAAGGTGGCGCCATGCTGCTGCGCGGTGTTCGCGATCTCGGTCGCGCCGCCGGGCTCCTGTCCGCCGAAATCATTGGAGGGGACGCCCAGTATCATCAGGCCCCGGCCGTGAAACTCGGTCCAAAGTTCCTGCAACCCGGCATATTGCGGGGTATAGCCGCACAACGACGCCGTGTTGACCACCAGAAGCGGCCGGCCGGCATGATCGGCGAGCCGGATATCGCCGCCCGCGAGCGCTGGAAACGAAAAGGCATAGGCCGTGATCCGGCTGACCGCGGCTTGGGCCCGGGCGCTTGATGTCGAGGCCGAGGCTGCGAGCGCGGCGAGCGCTGCGGTAAGGATGGATCTGCGGTCGATCATGATCATGCCTCTCGGGTCCGGCCTCGGGCGAGAATAGCGCACCGGGCGCGCGGCTGCTTTCAACACCCCGTTATGACCGGGCCGGGCACCAGGGCAGTGGCAGCAGCGGCAGGTAATGCCGGTTCCATTCGCAGATCGATTGCGGGCCGCTGCGCTTGGTGGCGTATTTGACCGCCTCGGCCTGGCCGACGGCGATATGGAGGACGAACAGCGTCGCGCCGACGGGATAGGCCCATTTGTGAAAGCGCAAATCGCTCAGCGGCTCCAGCAGAACAGCGAAGGCGAGGATGATCAGCGGATCGGTGAAGATGAAATATTCGGATTTCAATCCGCGGCGCACGGTCAGCGTGTCGATTCCGATCGCTGCCAGCAGCAGCAGCAGGGCCTGGACCGCGACCAGCCTTTCGCCGCGCCGCCACGTATGGACGATGAACGGCACGATCAGCCATGGCAGAAACATCGCTGGCCGCGGCGACGGATGCAGCACGAACGTATAGCGCGCCAGCACCGATCCGATGCCATCGAGCAGCGACAGGATTCCCCACGGGCCGGAGGCGATGGCGGCGCTGGTTGTGCTTGCATCGGCAAACGACAGCATCTTCTCCAGCGGATTGACGACGGCGATGACATTGCTGGTGTTGTATTCGAAGTTGAGCGCGAGCAAGGCAATCGATGCGCCGGCGGCCATGGTGAACATCGACGCCAGCGTTTCGGCGGCGCTGACGCGCCAGATCACGGCATAAGCGACCATGCAGCCGCCGATCAGGACCAGCAGCGCGGCCTGATAGATGCCGAAGCGGCCCAGCAACAAGGGGCGGAACTGAGCGGCGTCCAGCAAGGCGCGGTCAAACCCGGCGGCGATGATCGGCCACGCCGTCGCCACAGCGGCAATGGCGGCGCCGGCCGCGGCGACCATTGCCAGCCAGCGCCATGGCGAATGGCGCCAGAACGCCACGCTGGCACCGGTGGCGCTGCCGAACGGCAGGATCACGATCGGCAGCGCGGCGATCAACAGGATCGCCTGCACCTTGTTCTCGAGACCGAGCACGCATAATGCGGCGGCTGCCGCCAGCGCCAGCGGACGGGCGAGGCGGCCACGGCGGCCGACCAGTATCAGGATCAGCAGCGCGAAAATGACAGGGCAGGCCGCCACCATTTCGCTGCGCAGGATGCGCGAATGCACGGCGACGCCGCCCGAGAAGGCGAAGGCGAAGATCGCCATCATCGCGATCCGCCAGTCGCGCACCACGCGGCGGATCAGGCCGGCAAAAACCAGCACGCAGCCGGTCGCGGTCAAAAGGACCAGCACGCGTCCGGCGCGGACCGCGCTGGTCATCGCCGCGTCGAAGCCGGCGACATCCGATGCCGGCGGAATGGCCGATAGCGTCCAGGCGTCGAGCAGGCCGAGCCCGTGCAGCAGCCTGAACCAGTATTGCACCGACAGGATGCTGATGTAGGCGGTGTGATCGAAGAACCGCTGCGGCTTGCCGTCGTTGAGGACAAGCGCGTTGTAGACCACCATGAAATCCATGTCGGCATTGCGCCAGTAGACCAGCGCATAGCCGAACAGAAAAAACGATGCCGCCATACCGGCGACGATGGCCGTCAATCCCCATCGCCAGCCGAGGAAACTGAGCCGGTCAAAGGCATCATCGGCCGCAATGATCGGCGGCGCGGTCGTGCGGGCCGGGGTAGAAAGCTCGTTCATGCCTCCGGTCTCTTAGCTGAGCCGCGGCCGCAAAGCGATGGCGCCGAGCGCTCGGGGTCGCCCGAGATCGCCTTACCGCAACGAAACGATGAAATCGGTGCCTTCGCCGGTTTCGCCGCCCTGGTTGATGCCCTGGTCGGACACCACGATCGAGCCACCGGTCGAGAGCGCCTCGGCGATGCGCGACATAGCTTCCGGCGGGATCGTGATGCGGTCCAGCGCCTCGGCCGGGCTGTTCGGCGCAGGCAACGGCTGCTTCACTTCGGCTGGCACCACGCCTGCGATCCTGCGCCGCCGCGACGCACGTTCTTCGTCCTCATTCTTCTGCGCATTGCGCGCCGCGACCGGCAGCGAAACCACCGACCAGCGCAGCGCATTGGCGTCGTCCTTGTCGACCTCCGCCGTGAACACATGCGTGCCGAGCAGGCGGTCGCTCGGGGCGATGGTCACGGGTACATCGAACAGCGGCTTGAAATTCTCGCGCACGTAGAGCTTGCCGTCCTTGCGGCTGACCAGCACCGCGATCCGGCCGGCAGGCTTCGGCGGTTCGGGTTTGGCGACCACGGGCTTCTCGGCGTTCGGCAGGCGGGTCTGGTCTTTCGTCACCTCGGGGGCGGCCGGGCGCGGATCGGTCGCCGCGGTGACGCTGTCGTCGGGCTTTACGGTTTCGCCGGCAGGCGCCTCGGCCTTTACGGCATCGCCGCTCGCCTGCGCGGCGATTGCAGGTCCATCCGGTTTCTTTTCAGTGCTATCAGCGGCTTCGGGCTCCGCAGGTTTCTCGGCAGGTTTGATCTCGGCGATCGCTGCTTCCGACGGTTTGGTCTCGGCGGGTTGGTCCGCGGAGGAAGCGGTCTGATCGGGCTTTGCCGCGGCCGGTTCAGCCTCCGCGCTGGCAGCTTCGGATTTCGCCTCGGCTTTCGGTGCACCGTCAATCACAGCGGCGGCGTCAGCGGCGATCAGGGGGATGCTGCTGGCCACGGCGACGGCCGCCTCGCGCAGCGCGCTGCGGCCGGTGTTCGCCGTGGATGATGAGGCATCGGACATCGTGGTCGGGATGGCGCTGCTGGCGTCCGCGGTGCGGGTCTGGTCGCGCAACGGCCGCGAAGCGTTGGTCTCGCTTGTGACCGGCGTGACGCCGTCGTGGCCGACGGTCGATCGCAGGTCGAGGCTCGCCTCTGACATCGCGGGCTTGACGGTTGCTGCGGCGTCGGCGGCCTTGTCGGCTTTCGCGGCCGGCGGCGCATCCGAATTCGGCTCGATGACGGCTGTCGGCTGCGGCGCGATCTTCTGTTCGGCGAGCAGGGGATGCGCAAACCTGGCAGGGGTTATTTCGCCGGGCGTGACGACGACCCGCGCGCCCATCTTGGTCCAGTTCCACATCCGGGCGGCGAACGCCATCGGCATGCGGATGCAGCCGTGCGACGCCGGGTAACCCGGCAATGCGCCGGCATGCATCGCGATGCCCGACCAGGTGATCCGCTGCATGAACGGCATCGGCGCGCCGCTATAGATGTTGGAATGGTGCAGCTTGTGCTTTTGAATGATGCTGAAGACGCCCATCGGCGTCGGATGGCCCTTCATGCCCGTGGAGATCGGCGTTTCCGCGAAAAATCCGTTGGCGTCGTAGACCTTCAGGGTTTGTCGCTCGATCGAGATCGCGATGATCAGCGCGCCCTGCGGCTTGACCGGATCCTTCGGCGCCTCGACCTTTTTGGCCTGCCGGGGACGAACCCGCTGCGGTCGCGCTTGCGCCGGCGCCGGCCGGCTTTGGAAAAAGCCGGGCTCGTAATCCGGATAATACCGGGCGGCTTGCGCGGGGGCAGCTAACGCGACCGCTCCGGCCGCCGTCAAGACCCCAATTTGCCAGAGCCGTTCGGTCGCAATATCAGCAAAAAAAATCCGGTGCCCGCCCACGCCCAATATCCTCGAATCCCAACCTTCAATGTTTTAGTTGTCGCAGAGGCACAACACGTTCACCAGCCAGACCCTGTGAAGCCTGCGATTTTCGCCGGAAGAGTAGCAAAAAAGCCTCACATTCGGTTAAACGGGGCCGCGGTCGTCCGTTACCGCCAAGCCTTACCGAGCAGCGTCCGCGCACCTACATGGATGGAAACCCGCACGGAGATTTCATTTCCATGACATTCCAGGCCTTCAGACCGTATGACGTCAAATGGGGGCTTTGGGCCTTGCTGGCGCTGCTATGCGTGTCGGTGTGGCCCGCCGTGCCGGCCTACGCGGCCGACGAACCGGATCTGATCTTCCGCCGCTCGACCGTGTTCAAGTGGCTCAGCCCCAACGACAAGCTGGCGACCTATGGCCTCGACGATCCCGAAGTCGAGGGCGTGGCCTGCCATTTCACCGTACCGGAGAGGGGCGGCTACAAGGGCTGGCTCGGGCTGGCCGAGGAAGTCTCCGACATTTCATTGGCATGCCGCCAGATTGGTCCAATCCGCTTCAAGGCCAAATCGGAGCAGGGCGAGGATATGTTCCGGCAGCGGCGCTCGCTGTTCTTCAAGAAAATGCAGATCGTCCGCGGCTGCGACGCCAAGCGCAACGTGCTGGTCTATATGGTGTATTCGGACAGGCTGATCGAAGGCTCGCCGAAGAACTCGACCTCATCGGTGCCGATCATGCCGTGGGGAGCCGCCGACCCGGTGGTTCAGAGATGCGGCGAGTTCATTCACTGAGCGGAGCTGGATCCGCTTTTACGGCTTGGCCGGGCCAAGGCGCGCACCAGGACGCACCCATGGCTCGGAGCCGGCCTTGGCCTTGGCCTTGGGGTCACGGCACCCCACCAGCTGGACGAGTTTCTGCGGCGTCGAGGTGTTGCCGCTGTCGCCGCATTGCTGGGACATCGCGCCGCAATTTACCGAACGTTTCAGCCTGGCGGTATTGGGAGCTTCGATCCGCCTTTCGGAGGTACCGTCAGCCGCGGCCAGGCGTTCGATCATCGGCCGGCCGGGGTTGCGCACCGGGGTTTTGTTACCAACATCGATGTTGCCCACGACTGCTATCCTTTGCCTAATTTCAGGTCACAACGCGCAGCCACCGCAAAAGGTTGCATGTCATTGCCGTGAGTCGGCCGCCGCGAGACTTCGGTTCAAGGTCGTCGCGCCGCCGAGAGCCTTCTCCACCAGAGAAAGATTAAAATCCCGCCCGGGGATTCGAACCCCATCGTTTTTGCCGGCGTCTGACTTGAAGAGACGCCTGGTGGAGAAGTCCGATGCGAGCCCTCAGCTACATGATCGTCCTTGTGCTGGTCCTGACCGGGCCCTCGCTGGCGGGCTCGGCAGATCGCGACGTGCCGGGGGTCGGCACCTTCGTTTATTGCGGGGCGCCGATCGTGACCCCGGCGCCCGAACTGATGGCCGAGCTCAGCCAGTGAACGACAGGTGCAGTGGACGACGGGCCTTCCTCCCCCTCCAGGGGAGGGTGAAGTTGCTCGCTCCATTCGACTGAATTAATTGAAGTTTTCGGACAATTGTTTCGTCGCTTGCCCGGCGACGAAACAATTGTCCCGGGTGACGAAACCATTTCCCGCTTTTGGCGCAGACATCCGGAAACAACGGATCGTTATCAATCTCGCAACGAGGACGGCGGCAGCGCCGGCAGGCCAAACCGGAGACAGTCAGATGCGGACCCTCAGTTTCATCCTCGCCTTCGCCTTCGTCCTCGCGGGCCCCTCCGTGGCCGGTTGGTCTGAAAATACCATTCCGGGTGTCGGCACTTTCGCCTATAACGGCCCGCTGATCGCTTCTCCCGCCCAAGCCGCTGCTCTTAAGGCCATCGTCATTGCAGCCCGCTGAGGCGCTGCCCCGCCAAACCAAGAAAGTTGCCGGTAAGGCCATCATGCTCTTTCGTTTCAGTTCAGCTGCGATCGTCGCCTCCGCCCTTCTCGCGGGTGCGGCGCAGGCCGAGGCACAAGCACCTCAGGTAGCCCAGCTTCAGGCACCGCAGCCTCACGTTTCGCAGCCTCAATTTCAGCGGGTCCGCTCGCTGTTGAAGATGCCCGATCCGCGCGGAGAGTTCGTGCGCCTGTGCGCTCCCCATATGGTGGGCCGCTGGGCGCATCCGGAATCGGTGTGCAGCTGCCTGCACGACTACGCCGCCGCGACCGTCGAAGACATGGACCTTCGCGAAGCGCTGCTGCGCGGTATCAGCGAGACCGGTGTGCCGACCATCGAGACCGAATGGGTGCCACCGTCGAAACAATCCCAGATCGGCGCAACCTTCACCAAGATTGCGAAGCCGACGCTGCAATGCATGTTCGAGCCCGTCGAACTGGCAGCCGTAAGTCCCCAGAAATAGCGGTCAACGCGCGCCGATTTTTTTGAGCGGTGCTGGACCGTCTCGAATGCCGGCACAGGCCGCCCCAAATTTGGAAGCGCTTAGCTGTGTGACGGCGCCAGCCCGCTGCTATCGCTTCTTCGTCCCCAGTCGCGGAATGCATTTTCGCACCGCGACGATCCCGGTTGCCGTCATCTGGGAGCCGGATACTTCCTTGATCTGGCCGGCGGGGCAGGAGCCGTCATCGACCAGGATGCGCTGGCCCAGCCGCAAATTGACGATGTCCCGCTCGCGCGCCACTTGCTCCGCCATCGCGGATGGCGTGAGCGCGCACAGCGCCAAACAAGCGGCCAATCCAGTCCAGCAACACCTGACATGCCGATGTTTCATGGCCGAGCTAGCCTCGACTCACTTGGTCTGGATCTTCAGTCCGCCAGGGCCGACATTGATCTGCACGCCCTCCGGTTCCTTCTTGGCCTGGTAGAGACTGTAACCGAGCACACCTACCGCGACGATCAGCGCGCCGATGATCAGGAACATGAGGTTGCGGTTGCCGGACATCCGGGATCTCCATGGGAGCACATTTCCGTGCACTCTATTGATGCAGTCGCGATTCTGAAAGCGATCAAAAACGTCGGCACATCAGGACAAAATATGGTTTGATCGCCCCGGTTCCACCGAAGCGCTGGTCCTAAGGAATGGCAATGCAATCCAATACAAGCGATACCAAGCAAAGAATCCTCGACGCCGTCGATGCCGGTTTTGACGCGCAGCTGGCGACCACGAAGGACTTTGTCGCGATTCCCTCCATCCGCGGCGCGGAAGGGCCATGCCAGGACATGATCGGCGATCTGCTGCGCCAGCGCGGCTATGAGGTCGACGACTGGCATATCGACGTCAACGACCTGAAGGATTTGCGCGGCTTCGGTCCGATCGAGCATGATTTTTCCAAAGCGCGCACCGTGGTCGGGACCTACCGTTCCCCAAGCAACGCCGGAAAGTCGCTGATCCTGCAGGGACATTGCGACGTGGTGCCGACCGGCCCGCTCGACATGTGGGAGACGCCGCCGTTTTCGCCTGTCGTGAGGGACGGCAGGATGTATGGCCGCGGCGCCTGCGACATGAAATCAGGCACCATCGGCGCGCTCTACGCACTCGACGCCATCAAGGCCGCGGGGCTGAAGCCGACCGCGCGAATTCACTTTCAGTCCGTGATCGAGGAAGAGAGCACCGGCGTTGGCGCGCTCTCCACCCTGCAGCGCGGCTATCGCGCCGACGCCTGTTTCATTCCCGAGCCGACCGGCGGAAAGATGGTGCGCTCGCAGGTTGGCGTCATCTGGTTTCGCCTGAGAGTGCGCGGCTTTCCCGTGCATGTGTTCGAGGCGGGCAGTGGCTCCAACGCCATCACGGCGGCCTATCACCTGGTTCACGCGCTGGAAAAGCTCGAGATTGAATGGAACGAACGCGCCAAAGCCGACCACCACTTCAAGGCCGTGACGCATCCGATCAACTTCAATCCCGGCATCATCAAGGGCGGTGACTGGGCCTCCAGCGTGCCGGCCTGGTGCGACGTCGATTGCCGGATAGCGATCCTGCCCGGCTGGTCGGTCGCCGATTGCCAGAACGAGATTCTGGCCTGCGTCTCGGCCGCGGCGCGCGATCATCGCTTCCTCTCCAACAACCCGCCCAGCGTGGAATGGTCCGGCTTCCTGTCGGAAGGCTATGAGCTGAAGGAATCCGCCGAAGCGGAAGCCGCCTTCGGCAAGGCGTTCACTGCGGTCTATGGCGGCGCGGTGCAGGATCTCGTGTTCACCGCGCTTACCGACACGCGGTTCTACGGGCTGAACTACAACATCCCGAGCCTGTGCTTCGGGGCGAGTGGCGCTGCAATGCACGGCTTCAACGAATATGTCGATCTCGACTCGCTGCGAAAATCGACCAAAGCCACGGCGCTGTTCATCGCGGAATGGTGCGGGGTGGAGAAGGTGTAGAGAACCACAATTCAGATTATGCCGCTGCAATCCGAGGAAGCCCCAGACGAGCTGTCGCTACTGCACGAGCCAGAAGTGGCTCCAAATCTTCATTTATGGATTGCAGGGCACGGAGATTATCCAACGCTTCAGCGAGAAGTCCAGATGGCGCAATGAACGACACACTCTCCAGGCGGCGCGCAAGGTTCTCTGCTGCTTCTTTGCGATCGGATACGGAGGCTGCGCATTGCACGAGGACCGAAAACGTTGGCAGCAAACGATCAACATGAAGCGTTGCTAAGAGGCGTTCGATCGCGACAACTGCCACCGCATCGGCCAGTTCGGTGTCACGATTGCGTGCGGCGATAAACGCCGCGAGATCCAAGACAGCCTCCGCAAATTCAGGCTGCGCAACCGCGATTTCCGCGCGCAACAATTGTATGACCTTTAGGATCGACTTCTGTGCATCGGGCGGAAAACCAAAAGCATAGACCACCGGCATGAGAACGAGAAAATTCTCAATCGTCGGCTCGCGTACGAGCTTTTCGTACATTCTCGCCGCTGAGGTGCCGGCATCCGGCCTTTCGATCGGCGTTACTGATCCTCCCTGTAGCATCGCTGGAAAGGCGTAAGCTATTGGCGGAGTGTTAGCGGTAATCCAAGTTTCGGCGTCGGCAACCTTGCTGAGCCAACTTGAGGGAGCCGCATCACCGATATGCCGCAACGATTCGAGAAGGCGTCCGTAAATATCTGCGGCGAGATAGTTTGGGCTTATCCAGTCAGGACGCCAACGAGGTTCGATATAAGATTCGTTCAGAACTGAAAGATAGAAAGTCTTTCCTGCGAGGTGTGTTGCCCATGTCAACAGCGACGGTTCATCCACTTCGCCTGCTCCGAGAACTCGCGCAACGAGTGAAGCGTGGGAGGCCGCGGCGAGCCTGCGCCAAAAAACGGGCTCCTTTCGCAAGGTCTCGTGCTCGGCAAGATGCGCGCTTGCTATGACAAACGCAGCACCGAAGGTTGTGAGTTCGTTGCGAAGGCGGGTGGGATCGCTCAAGAGCCTACTGAGAATATCTTCGCCCAAGTCAACGAACCGCGCTTCGCCCGCTGCGCGATCAGCACAAATATGGAAAGCCCCCACGAGGGCAAAAGGATCTGCGTAGTCCATGAGGCGCCTCAGGGCGGCGAGCAAAACGTCCGGATCTACTTGGCGCATCATGTCTAGTGGAACTAGCTCAGGTCCACCGAAACTTAGCGAAAGCCCATCGACCGCAGTCTCGGGCCCACGAGCCAAGCGTTCGGTGCGTTCGGTAGCAAGTTCCCGTGCAATGAAGTCTGGTAACTTTCTGGAAAGAGCGCGTCTTGCGGTAATATTCTCCCAATGCGCAATTTGCGATGGAAGGAAATTGGCTTTAGCAAGTTCACCTTTATTGGCGGTCTCGCGTAACGTGGTCGCAAAAGTTTCAGGCGAGCCCATCAAGATGACCATGGCCGCAAAGTAGTCAGCGTGGGAAAAGTCCGCCTTACTTGCGATTGCTTTGAAATCTTCGCGCGACTGGGTCGTCAATGTGTTACTTTTCAAGATTGCTTCAGCTGCTGCCTGGCGTTTTTGGAGTTTCGTTGAAAGTAGAGCTGTGCAAGGAAAGCGGATTCGGTGTGTTCCATACACAAGGAACGCACTTTCTCCGTCGATCTCCACCTCCAGATTGCGAGTAACGCCGTTAATGTCGGCAATCTCTGACACGGTCTCCCCATCGGCCGCTTTCTGGAACGCGGCAAAGAGGATTCTGCGATCGATGATTATATCTTCGGGCAATTTTATAGGATGAGAAACTTCGATTCCCGCCCGTGCCGTGATCGTACCATCCGCGAGCACATCACTCTGAAGCTCGGGAGTCATGCGGCGGAGCGCGAAAGTGATTCGCAGTCGCGCAAGCTGCTCAGGCGTGATGTTCAGCTTTGACTTCTTCATCTTCGTCCCACGGCGTTAAAATGAAGCTTTGCAGGTACCCTACTATCTGTTGGTAGAGTTCCGGCGAGAGAGAGCGAACGGTAGACATCACTACTTCGTCGAGCCAATTTTGGTACGCGCGAAGCTTTGGCCCCTCTGGTATTTCGACAGGCATTGCGAACCCGCCGATTAGAGCACGGCGGACCGCCATGATCCAATTCACTGGTGGAGTTCCGCTCCAGCGACCGATCCAATCTTCCGGAAAAACCCGAACATCGAACACCGCGGAAGCCATCGCGCGCGCTCGCTCTTCGTTAGGTTCCTCGCTCCAGATTTGCATAATAGCCCCTTTGACAGCTTGCACGTAGCTCATAAACCAGCGCATTTCGCTTGGAAATTGGGGCATTTCGGACAGTCGCGCGAGATCGAAGCTATCGCGGATCGCGCGAAATTCAGGCGCTTCGTTTTGCCTGTTACGGCTGACCGCCGCTGCGAGCTCGTTCGCGTCCGTCGGAACCAGCATGGCCCCGCTTATCCTGAGACGGTAACGAAGCGCACGAAATTGATCCTCCGTTAGCACCCCTCGTGTGAGGAGTTCGTCGAGAATATCAAGACTGGTTGCTATACGCGCACGGTGACCAGACGCGTCAGCTGCAAACGGCTCTTTGTTCAAAGCGCGATCATCGAAAACAACGATCTCGGCACCCTTTAAATTGGTGAGAAGGTTTAAGCTCGATTGCATGCCATCGAAGTCGTTCTCACCGGTGTATGAACGTTTGGGACCGAACATAACATGGCCAGCAGCGTTGGCACGCCGCACCGCCGCTCGGATGTCATCGATTACCCGCAAAACCTCAGTGACGTTCTGATCATGCTCAATAAGAACGTTGGCCTCTTCTTCTATCGAGCTGTGAATGTAAATGGTCTGGAAGGTGTGGAGGAGCGGTTGCAGCAATCCGGTGTGCTGCAGGTAAACGAGTCCCAAACCATCCACGAATACCGGATAGGCGAGTTTCGGCGCTGCGGACACGGCCCACCCCTTGTCTTGCAGATCGAAGTATTGCTTGGCGGAACCCTCGGTTTCCCCATCGACGGCATTCAGGTCAACAAGCGCCTTGAGAAGTCCATGCATGTCGCACAACTGATCGAGATGGCCACCCATATCAACATCACCACTATCTTGCGACCCGATCCGGCTGACTGGCGCTGGACGAATGACTACTCCATTGGTTGTTTTAGCTTCGCGGAGTAGTGCGCTCAGTTCCAGGCCTATCTCGCTGGATAGGGGATCAAGGGCGAGATTTGGTGTCCGTAAAACCTTCAGTTTACCTTTTGCTACGGCTTCGCGAATTTCGATTGCCTTGTGAAGTCGCGTTCGCTGCCCTGTGCGGATGCGGCGGCGCCCTTCGAAAAGCTCGGTCAGTATTCCTGCTGGGAGGATGATACTTGGAAAGGCATCAAGTACTTTGGTTAAAAGACCGAGCCAGCCCAAGACGAGAAGCGCCGTAATGTCGAGCGCTAGAGATGCGGGGGTGCCAACGGCCGCAGGGAGTCGCCTACCAGCGAACAATGGAATTGCCTGCCGTCGGCGGCCGTCGGTAAGCTTCGAATTGCGAATGAGATTTCGGAGCACCATGTCGACAATGGTGATGCGGAGGCCAGAGCTCGCAACCGCCAGGGGAAGGTCCCCGCGCGTCATCTTTTCAGTAACGACGCGCGTTTGTTCGTTCCATTCTGTCTGCTGCGATAGCAACTCCTTGATTTCGAACGATTGGATGGGGCCATCGGGACCTGAAAGCGCAAGCGCTTTCCGGAACCATTCGTGGGCCTCTGGGCGATCTTCTTCCAAACCTTCTTCGACGAAAAGAGTGTAGGCTCCCAGGAGAACATTCGGATCGTCTCCTCCTTTCGCGACCGCAGCGTAAATCAGGTCCATAAGTGGACCTTGACCGGATGCTTGCGCGAGATGTGCAGCGCGGATCAAACTAAGGCCATCGAGGTTTCGCGCAGGATCAAGCGCAGCACTGAGTGACCCCGCGAGCGTTTCCCAGTCGCCGGTCTCGAGGGCAACCGCTGATTCGAATTGAAGGTCACGGTGGGCAGGATGTTTGCGTTCCATTTGTTCGGCAATTTCTTTGGCCTCCCGCAAACGACCGAGCCGAAAGAGTTGCCAACCATAGTGACGAAGATTGCTAACATCCCGATCCCGCAACTCAGGATGAGCCTCGATGAGCCGAACGAAGTTGTCGCCATCGCCAACCTTTAAGGAGGCTTGAGCGGCAAGCGCGAGGTCTTGCGGATCCTTAGTTTCCGCATAGAGAAGCTCGGCGTATCTGGCGATGCCAATGTGGTCTTGCCGCTGGGCTAATGCTCTTACGAGCGCGTGCAAAGCTTCAGGCGTTTTCTCGCTCTCGTATAAGCGTAGGTGCTCTGTAACCGGATCGGCCCCTTCGGCCTTCGCAACTTCAGTGCGGAGACCGGCCACTTGGCTCGCATCAAACAGGCCGATATTGTTTTCAAGAGTGATCTTGGCCGATGTAGCATCGCCGGCCTTTGCTAAGGCCTGAATTTCGAGTGATACAATACCGGCGCGCCCAAACGATGCTTCTGCTTGTTGACGCTTAGCCGCGATGAGGGACGCAAGACCCGTCGCATCGTCTCTATGCAAGCGGATGACAAAAGCTGCGCGCAGCTCGTCGTCAGAGAGCCCACCCAACGAATCTCGGTGTTGCAAATAAGTCTCTAAGTCAGCGGGCGTGTAGTCGCGCAAATAAGCTAGCGCAAACTGCACGCGCGAGACGGCCAAAGAGCTTTCTTCCATGTCGTGGCGAAGCTGTGCAAGAGCGGCGTGCCTATGCGTGGGGTGCAGCAATTCGCACCAGATGATGTAAGATTCGATGATGCGCGGCGCGTGGCGCAGGCCAAGAACCGATGCGAGCGGAAACGCCTGCCGAAAATCATTGATCGCCGCATCGAGGGCCATCGAAAGTTCTGGGTCGCCAATAATAGGTCTTGCATTGCGTACATCCATGGGGAGGCCGCTCAGCGCATTTGCTTGCTCCGGCACTGGGAGCAGTCGTGCAAACTTCATGGCGGCTCGCAGGAAGTATAGATAAGGGGCTTCCGCGAGTTGATCATCGGTCGTTAGCGAAAGGATTTGGTTCACAGTGTCCAAATCGTTGCGCCGGAGATAAATTTGACACAATGTCAGGACGCCGAAGGCCGTAAGTAGCTTAGGCGAAATATTATTTTCGGAAAGCCATTGCAACGCTTCGTCGTCGCTCCGCTCGATAGCAAGAATGTTCAATAGGACCGAACGTCCATCGGCGGCTGGTATGTCACGGAGCATCCGAATTGCTTCATCGGGTCGACCCTCGGCCACAGCTAGCCGTGCCTGCGCCGGTGCGTCGGAAACCGAGCCGGGGAGGGATTGGCCTGCGGCCAAGAACCGCCGGGCGTCATCAAGGCGACCGTAGATTGCTGCTGATCGCGCGGCTCTAAACAGGATCGATTGCTGCAGATCTGGCGATAGGGCTAGTTCGTCCGCACCGAGAACCTCTAAAGCAAGCGGTGCGAATTCGTCTATCTTTTTTAATTCGGGAAAGATCGAACGTTGTAAGGCGCGTTGATATCGTGTGCTGAAATCTCGCTCAAGCGCATCAGTTACAGCGGCTTGCGGTAGCGCGGCTCT
>CALROE020000012.1:0-15284 GCA_943369715.1 Bradyrhizobium ivorense | reverse complement strand
AGCGAAGTGGAGACCGGTTCGCGTGACGAAAACGCGTCAAAATAAACTGATGAAGCCTCGTTCATTCAGAACGAGGCTTCAGTATGAGGCGGGCGGTTTCGAGGTCCGCCGGGGTGTCGACGCCGCGCGGAACGGTGTCGACGATGCCGATGTCGATCCGCATCCCGGCTTCCAGCGCCCGCAACTGCTCGAGCTTTTCCTGCTTTTCCAGGGGGGAGGGGGGCAGCGCCACGAAACGCTGCAGCGCCGCGCGGCGATAGGCATAGAGCCCGATATGATGGTAGCGCGGCCCGTCGCCCCAGGGCGCGGTGGCGCGGGTGAAGTAGAGGGCGCGCAGCCTTCCTGCGCTGACGGGCGAGCCGACCGCCTTCACCACATTGGGGTTGGTGGCCTCTTCCTCGGTATGGATTTGGGCGGCCAGCGTCGCGATATCGACCGCAGGATCGTTCAAGGGCGCCAGCACGCTGCGGATGTTGTCGGGGCGGATGGTCGGAAAATCGCCCTGCAGATTGACGATGATCCGGATCTCGCCCTTGGGGTCGAGCTGGCCGAGTGCCTCGAAAATCCGGTCCGAGCCGGAGGGATGATCGGCGCGTGTCATGACCGCTTCACCGCCATGGGCTGTCACGGCGGCGGCGATCTCGGCCGTATCGGTGGCGACCGCCACGCGGCCTATCCCGGCCGCCTCCGCCCGGCGCAGCACATGGACGATCATCGGCAGGCCGGCGATGTCCAGCAGCGGCTTGCCGGGCAGCCGGGTGGCGGCCATGCGGGCGGGAATCAGCACCAGGGTGCGGGGCTCGGTCACAGGATTTAGACCCGGCTCACATGATCAGGAATTGGTGGGGATTGGCGGAAAGTCGGGGCGTTTATACGGGTTGCCAGAGCGCGGGCAAACCGATATCTCATCCTCGCTCGGGTGCGGTGCGAAAGCCCGATTCCTGCTGCTCATCCGGCCGTCTCAACCGGCCTTACGTCGACCTTCCGGCCTGGAGCCTGATCGAAAATGGACTCCTTCGAACTCAATAAAGTCATGGGCGCTCTTCTCGCCACCTGCCTGTTGTTGCTGGTGACGAATTTTGCCGCCAACGCGATCTTCACGCCGCAGATGCCGAAAACGCCCGGCTTCGAGATTGCCGTGAAGGAAGCCGCGCCTGCCGGTGGCAAGGAAGCCGCGGCGGCGCCGTCCGAGCCGATCGAAAAGCTGCTGCAGACCGCCTCCGTCGAAAAGGGAGCCGGTGCGGCCAAGAAATGCGCGGCCTGCCATACCTTCGAAAAGGGCGGCCCCAACCGCGTCGGGCCGAATCTTTATGGCCTTCTCAACGAGCCGAAGGCCTCGCCGTCGCGCAATTTCAATTTCTCGGCGGCCTTGAAGGCCAAGGGCGGCACCTGGACCTACGACGACCTCAGCAAGTTCATCGCCAATCCCAAGGGCTTCGTCCCCGGCACCGCGATGGGCTTCGCCGGCATCCAGAAGGACAGCGAGCGCGCCGACGTGATCGCCTATCTGCGCAGCCTGGCGGAGAAGCCGGCTCCGCTGCCGACCGCGTCGAAGTAGCATTCCGACGGCCTGCCACGGGCTCCCAAGTCAAAACGGCCAGCGGCCAGGCTTTGCCTGGCCGTTTTCGTATGTGATTCCCTTGCCTGGCCGTTTTGCTGTGATGGCGGCTATTTTATCGGGACCTTTCGCCGCACCGGGCGCGTTATCGGGCTGGTAACATGAGGAAAAAGCAACATAATCGGTCGAAACCTTGCCTTATATTGCGTCATCAATAGCCCGCGGCAGCAATCAGGAAATCATCATTTGACGATTACCCGACGACATCTTCTGCAAGGCAGTGCCTGCGCCGCGCTGGCCCCGGCCCTGGGAATGGCGGCAGGCGTTTCCGCAGCCGGGCCGGTCCAGGCGCAAGCCGCAACCGCCGAGCCGGTCTGGCGCCACGCATTGTCGCTGTTCGGCGACGTCAAATATCCTGAAGGCTTCAAGCGCTTCGATTACGTCAATCCGGACGCGCCCAAGGGCGGTATCGCCCGACAGATTCTGATCGGGACATTCGACAATTTCAACATCGCGGTTGCCGGCGTCAAAGGCTCGCTCGCCTCCGCCGTCGGGCTCGTCTACGAACAGCTGCTGACCTCGTCGCTGGACGAAGTTTCGGCCGAATACGGCGCGCTGGCTGAAGCGGTCAGCCATCCCGAGGATTTCTCCTCCGTCACCTATCGTCTGCGGGCAGAGGCGAAATGGCATGACGGCAAGCCGGTGACGGCGGACGATGTGATTTTCTCGCTGGATTCGTTTAAGAAGCATCACCCGCAATATTCGGCTTACTACCGTCACGTGATCAAGGCCGAAAAGAACGGCGATCGCGAGATCAAGTTTACCTTCGATGGGCCGGGCAATCGTGAGCTTCCGCAGATTGTGGGCCAGCTGACGATATTGCCGAAGCACTGGTGGGAGGGGACCGACAGTGAAGGCCGCAAGCGCGACATCTCCGCGACCACGCTGGAGAAGCCGATGGGCTCCGGTCCCTATCGCATCAAGGAATTCGTCGCCGGACGATCGATCACGGCGGAGCGGGTGAAGGATCATTGGGGCCGCGATCTCGGCGTCAATATCGGGCGCAACAATTTCGATGAGCTAAGGTACGAGTATTTCCGAGATTCGATCGTGGCGATCGAGGCGTTCAAGGCCGATCAGGTCGACTGGCGCACCGAAAACAGTGCCAAGAACTGGGCTACGGCCTATGATTTCCCTGCCGTCGCCGACAAGCGGGTGCTGCTGGAGGAGTTTCCAAACCGCAGTTCCGGCATCATGCAGGCGTTCGCGATGAATCTTCGCCGCGACAAGTTCAGGGATCCGCGGGTGCGTCGCGCGCTGAATTTTGCATTCGACTTCGAGGAGATGAACAAGCAGATCTTCTTCGGGCAATATAAACGCATCAGCAGCTATTTCGATGGCGCGGAGGAGCTGGCCTCAAGCGGTCTGCCGCAGGGCAGGGAACTCGAAATCCTCGAGGCGGTTCGCAGCGACGTTCCGGCGGAAGTTTTCACGACGGCCTATTCCAACCCGGTGGGAGGCAATCCGGAAGCCGTGCGCGGAAATCTGCGCGAGGCACTGCGCTTGCTCAAGGAGGCGGGTTACGAGGTGCGCGACCGCAAGCTGGTTGACGGCAAAACCGGAGCGCCATTCACAATTGAATTGCTTGGAGCGGATCCCTCCTTCGAGCGGGTCATGCTGTTCTTCAAACCATCGCTCGAACGTCTCGGCATTGACGTCAGCGTGCGCACCATCGACCCGGCGCAATATGAGAACCGCCTGCGAAGCTGGGATTTCGATATCGTCGTGGCATCGTGGCCGGAATCGCTGTCGCCGGGTAACGAACAACGCGAGTTCTGGGGATCGCAGGCCGCCGAAATGGCCGGGTCGCGCAACATCATCGGCATCAAGACTCCCGCGATCGACAAGCTGATCGAGCGGCTGATTTTTGCCAAGGGCCGTGACGACCTGATCGCCGCGACCAAGGCGCTCGATCGCGTGCTGCTGTGGAATCATTACGTCGTGCCGCAGTGGACCTACAACAAATCGCGTACGGCGCGCTGGGATCGCTTCGGCCGGCCGGCCGAGCTGCCGAAATATGGCCAGTCGGCATTCCCCTCGATCTGGTGGTATGATTCCGACAAGGCCGCGAAGATCGGCAAACGGTCTTGAGGGACATTCCCCGCATGACACAGTTTGATCGACGCGACGTGCTGCGGTTCGGTGCCGGGGCCATCGGCGCGGCATGGCTTCGGCCCGCGCTGGCGAACGATGCCAAGGCGCACGGCATTTCGGCGTTCGGCGAACTGAAATACCCCGCGGATTTCCGCCATTTCGACTACGTCAATGCCGATGCGCCCAAGGGCGGGATGTTCTCGCAGCTGGTCGGCGCGGGCGGATCGACGTTCAATTCGCTTAACGCCTACATCATCAAGGGCGATGTCGCCAACAATATGGGCCTTACCTTCGCGTCGCTGATGACGCGGGCGCTGGATGAGCCGGACGCGGTTTACCCGCTGGCGGCGCAGGAGCTGACGGTTTCGTCCGACGGGTTGCTCTACCGCTTTCGCCTGCGCCCCGGGATAAAGTTTCACGATGGCACCGACATCACCGCGGCCGACGTCGCGTTCTCGCTGACCACGCTGAAGACCAAGGGGCACCCGGCCTATTCCTCGGTCTTGCGCGAGCTCGCCGAAATCGTCGCCGAGGACAGGCAGACCGTGACCTTGCGATTCTCGCCGGCCCGCGGGCTCGATGCGCCGGCGCTGGCGGCATCGATGCCGATCTTCTCGGAAAAATACTACAGCGCCAAACCATTCGACGAGACTTCGCTGGAGGCGCCGCTCGGCTCGGGGCCCTATCGCGTGGCGCGGTTCGAGCAGGGACGCTACGTCGAATTCGAGCGAGTGAAAAACTGGTGGGGCGAAAATCTCGCCGTTGCGCGCGGACAGTATAATTTCGACCTGATCCGCGACGAATATTACCGCGACCGCGAAGTCGGCCTCGAAGCCTTCATCGGCCGCAATTACCTGTTCCGCGAGGAATTCACCTCCCGGGTCTGGGCGACGCGCTACGATTTCCCGGCGTTTCGCGACGGGCGCGTCAAGCGCGAGGTGATTCCCGACGCGCGCCCCTCGGGCGCGCAGGGCTGGCTGCTCAACACCAGACGCGAGAAATTCGCCGACCGCCGCCTGCGCGATGCGATGGTCATCGCCTTCGACTTCGAATGGACCAACAAGAACCTGATGTACGGTGCCTATGAGCGCACCCATTCGGTGTTTCAGAACTCGGACATGATGGCGAAGGGCGAGCCGTCGCCCGAGGAAATCGCGTTGCTCGAACCGTTCCGCGACCGCGTGTTGCCGGAAGTGTTCGGGCCGGCATGGGTTCCCCCGATCAGTGACGGGTCGGGGCAGGACCGCAAGTTGCTGCGCAGCGCCGGTGATTTGCTCAATGCCGCCGGCTGGACCGTCAAGGACGGCAAGCGGGTGAATGGCAAGGGCGAGCAGCTTACGATCGAATTCCTGCTGGTCGAGCGCTCGTTCGAGCCGCATCACACCACCTTCATCAAGAACCTTCGCGTGCTCGGTATCGACGCCAACATCCGGCTGGTGGATCCGTCGCAGGCCGAGGAGAGGACCAAGGCCTTCGATTTCGACATCACGATCGATCGCTTCATCTATCCGCAAATTCCCGGAAGTGCCTTGCGGTACTATTTCTCCAGCGAGTATGCCAAAACCAAGGGCTCCAAGAACCTCGCCGGGATCGCCGATCCGGTGATCGATGCGCTGGTCGAAAAGGCGGTCGCGGCGCAAAGCCAGGCCGAGCTCTATACCGCGTGCCGGGCGCTCGACCGCGTGCTGCGCTCCGGCCGGTACTGGATTCCGCACTGGAGCAAGGCGTCACACTGGATCGCTTATTGGGACCAGTTCGGCTATCCCAAGGTCAAGCCGCGCTATGCGCGCGGCGCGCCGGAGACGTGGTGGTTCGAGGCCAGCAAGGCGGCCAAGATTGAACAGGCGAAATAGAACATGAGTGCCTATATCGCCCGCCGCGTCCTGCTGATGATCCCGACCTTGCTCGGAATCCTGTTCGTCTCCTTCATCGTGGTGCAGTTCGCGCCGGGCGGGCCGGTCGAGCGGGTGATCGCGCAGCTCAGCGGCGCCGATACCGGCGCCAGCTCCCGGATCTCGGGCTCGTCGGGCGGTGATTTCGGCGCCCGCAACCAGGTCGGCGCCTCCGCCGACATGACCAACTCCAAGTATCGCGGCGCACAGGGCCTCGATCCGGATTTCATCAAGAGCCTGGAGAAGCAGTTCGGCTTCGACAAGCCGGCGCCGGAGCGTTTCGCGCTGATGGTGTGGAATTTCGCGCGGTTCGATTTCGGCAAGAGCTACTTTCGCGACGTCAGCGTGCTGCAGCTGATCAAGGAGAAATTGCCGGTTTCGATGTCGCTCGGGATCTGGATGACGCTGTTGACCTATCTGATCTCGATCCCGCTCGGCATCCGCAAGGCGGTGCAGGACGGCTCGAAATTCGATACCTGGACCTCGGCGGTGATCATCATCGGATTTGCGATTCCCGGGTTCCTGTTCGCGATCCTGCTCATCATCCTGTTCGCCGGCGGTTCGTTCTTCAACATCTTCCCGCTGCGCGGGCTGACCTCGGACGGCTGGGCGCAGTTTCCCTGGTACTGGAAGATCCTGGATTATTTCTGGCATATCGCGCTGCCGCTGTTCTCGATGGCGCTCGGCGCCTTCGCCACCATGACGCTGCTGACCAAGAACTCCTTCCTCGACGAGATCCGCAAGCAATATGTCATGACCGCGCGCGCCAAGGGCTGCAGCGAACGGCAGGTACTCTATCATCACATCTTCCGCAACGCCATGCTGATCGTGATCGCCGGTTTCCCCGGTGCCTTCATCCACGCCTTCTTCTCGGGTTCGCTGCTGATCGAAACCATCTTTTCGCTCGACGGCCTCGGCCTGCTCGGCTTCGAGAGCGTGCTGAACCGCGATTATCCCGTGGTGTTCGGCACGCTGTTCATCTTTTCGCTGGTCGGCCTCGTCATCAATCTGGTCTCCGACCTCGCCTATATGTGGATCGACCCCCGAATCGATTTCGAGGCGCGGGAAGTCTGATGACCCTCATTGCGCCGCAGCCGGTCGAAACCACCATGCAGTCGCCGCTCGGCGAGGTCGCGCCGATGACGCGGCATCGCTTCAGCCCGTCCCCGCTCAACCGCCGCCGCTGGCAGAATTTCAAATCCAACCGCCGGGGCTACTGGTCGTTCTGGATCTTCCTGATCCTGTTCTTCATCTCGCTGTTCGCGGAGCTGATCGCCAACGACCGCCCGTTCCTGATCAAGTTCGACGGCCGTCTGTATTTTCCGGCCTTCATCAGCTATTCCGAAACCACCTTCGGCGGCGATTTCGAGACCGCCGCCGACTACCGCGATCCCTATCTGCAGAAGCTGATCGCGGACAAGGGCGGCACCGTGGTGTGGCCGCTGATCCGCTATTCCTACCATACGCACAATCTCGATCTGCCGACGCCCGCGCCGTCGAAGCCGACCTGGATGCTGACGGAAGCGCAGTGCAAGGAGGTGGTGCAGAAGAAGGGCCTCAGGAGCTGCCGCGATCTCGAATACAACTGGCTCGGCACCGACGACCAGGGCCGCGACGTGGTGGCCCGGCTGATCTATGGCTTCCGCATCTCGGTGCTGTTCGGGCTTTCGCTGACCATCATCTCCTCGATCATCGGCGTCGCCGCCGGCGGCGTGCAGGGCTATTTCGGCGGCTGGGTCGATCTCGGCTTCCAGCGCTTCATCGAGGTGTGGAGCGCGATCCCTTCGCTGTACCTGCTGCTGATCCTGTCCTCGGTGCTGGTGCCCGGTTTCTTCGTGCTGCTCGGAATCCTCCTGCTGTTCTCCTGGGTGTCGCTGGTCGGCCTGGTGCGCGCCGAATTCCTGCGCGGGCGCAATTTCGAATACATCATGGCGGCGCGCGCGCTCGGCGTCTCCAATGCCAAGATCATGTTCCGGCACCTGCTGCCGAACGCCATGGTCGCCACCATGACCTTCCTGCCCTTCATCGTGTCGTCGTCGGTGATGACGCTGACCGCGCTCGACTTCCTCGGCTTCGGCCTGCCGCCGGGCTCGCCGTCATTGGGTGAACTGCTGTCGCAGGGCAAGGCCAATGTGCAGGCGCCATGGCTCGGATTCACCGGATTCTTCGCGGTCGCCATCATGCTGTCGCTCCTGATCTTCATCGGCGAGGCCGTGCGCGACGCGTTCGATCCGCGCAAGACGTTTCGGTAGGGCCCCCGCATGGACGCCATCAACCAGCCTCTGCTCGATGTCCGCGATCTCTCGGTGGCGTTTCACCAGCCGAGCGGCACCACGATCGCGGTCGACCGTATTTCCTTCACGATCAGGCGCGGCGAGTGCGTGGCGCTGGTCGGCGAATCCGGCTCCGGCAAATCCGTCAGCGCGTTGTCGATCCTGAAACTGCTGCCGTATCCGACCGCGTCGCATCCATCGGGCAGCATTCATTTCAAGGGCCGCGAACTGATCAATCTGCCGGAAGACGAGATCCGCGGCATTCGCGGCAACGATATTTCGATCATCTTCCAGGAGCCGATGACCTCGCTCAACCCGCTGCACACGATCGAGTCGCAGATCGGCGAGATCCTGCAGCTGCACAGCGGCATCAGTGGCGCCAAGGCGCGGGTACGGACGCTGGAACTGCTGACGCAGGTCGGCATTCCCGAACCGGAAACCCGGCTCAAGAGCTATCCGCATCAATTGTCCGGCGGCCAGCGCCAGCGCGTCATGATCGCGATGGCGCTGGCCAACGAGCCTGATCTTCTGATCGCGGACGAGCCGACCACGGCGCTCGACGTCACCGTGCAGGCGCAGATCCTGGCGCTGCTGGCCGAGATTCGCGCACGGCTCGGCATGAGCCTGCTGTTCATCACCCATGATCTCGGCATCGTCAGGCGCATCGCCGACGTGGTCTGCGTCATGAAAGGCGGCGAGATCGTCGAGCAGGGGCCGGTCGAGCAGGTCTTCACCGCGCCGAAGCATCCCTACACAAGGGCCTTGCTGGCGGCGGAACCGAAGGTCGACCCGGCGCCGCCGCGGCCGGAAAATCCGGTGGTGATGTCGACCGAGGGCCTGAAGGTCTGGTTTCCGATCAAGCGCGGCCTGTTGCGCAAGACGGTCGGGCACATCAAGGCGGTCGACGGCGTCAGCATCGCCGTGCGCAAGGGCGAGACGCTGGGCGTGGTCGGTGAATCCGGCTCCGGCAAGACCACGCTGGGGCTGGCGCTGCTGCGGCTGATTTCATCCGACGGCCCGATCGTGTTCCTCGGCAGCAATATCCAGGGCCTGCGCTTCAAGGAAATGCGGCCGTTCCGCCGCGACATGCAGATCGTTTTCCAGGACCCGTTCGGGGCGCTGAGCCCGCGCATGTCGGTCGGCGACATCGTCGCCGAAGGCCACAGCGTGCCCCAGCCCTCGCGTTCGTACGAGGCGCGGGAGGCGCGCGTGATCAAGGCGCTCAGGGATGTCGGCATGGATCCGGCCACGCGCTTTCGCTATCCGCATGAATTCTCCGGCGGCCAGCGCCAGCGCATCTCGATCGCCCGCGCCGCGGTGCTGGAGCCGAATTTCGTGGTGCTGGACGAGCCGACCAGCGCGCTCGACATGCTGTTCCAGGCGCAGATGGTCGACCTGTTGCGCGAACTGCAGCGCAAGCGCGACCTCACCTACATGTTCATCTCGCACGATCTGCGCGTGGTCGCCTCGCTCGCCAGCCACCTGATCGTGATGCGCCACGGCAAGGTGGTGGAGGAGGGCCCGGCCTCGGAACTGTTCAAGAATCCGAAGTCCGACTACACCCGCGCGCTGTTCGCCGCCGCGTTCCGGCTCGAAGCCGAACCGGGAGGGGCGGCGAGTTAGTTCCGTCATTCCGGGGCGCGCGCAGTGCGAACCCGGAATCTCGCGCGTATGTCTCTTGGATTCCGGGTTCACGCGCTGTCGCGCGTGCCCCGGAATGGCGGTGTGGGGTTACTGGCATGGCAGGCACAAAGCGCGTCCTCGTCGATCAGTGCTGTGGCGCAATCATCGACTACCAGGAGTTCTTTTTGGAGCAACTCGAGCCGCGCGGCCGCGCGCGGCTGGGCAGGAACATGGGCAGCTTCGCGCGCCTTCTCGCCTATTTGCGTATTCCGACGATCGTGACGCTCGAGCGCCCGATTGACCGAAAGGGCGAGGTGCCGGCGGATGTCATGGCAACGCTCGGCAAAGCCACAAAAACATTCGAGAAGAGCTTCTTCGATCTGACGAAGGAGAAGCCCATCCGCACCTACCTCAAGCGCCTGAAGAGGAAGCAGATCGTCGTCGCGGGCTGTGAAACCGACGTGTGCGTACTGCTGTCGTGCCTTGGCCTGCTCGATCTTGGGTTCGATGTCTTCGCAGTCGAGGAATTGCTGTTTTCCTCCACGACCCGCACGGACGCTGCTGCGGAGAGGTTGAAAAACGCCGGTGTAGCCTTTGTATCGTACAAGACGTTGTACTTCGAATTGGTCGAAGCGGTGGACGACGGACCTCATGTCGCCAAAATGATCTCCAGGTTCGGGCCGTTCCCGGATGATGTTCCGGAGGAAGCCGAGCACTGACCAGTTGAGATGTTTGCGCCCCAAGGCGAATACCGAAGGACAGGACAACGCTGTTGGCGATGATCGCGGGTTACGCCATCCGCTTGATCGCGAGAACCTCGCTGCCGGAGGCCTTGATGCGCGCGATGGCGTCGCGGGTGTTTTCGATCACGGTTGCCATGTGATGCGCGTTGGCGTGCACGATGGTCTCGGCGTCCCGCGCGATCGCGACATGCCCCCGCCAGAAGATCAGGTCGCCGCGCTGCAATGGGCTGGCCTCCGCCAGTCCGATCAGGCGGCCGAGGCCGTTCCGCTGCATGTCGCTGTCGCGCGGGCAGCCGGTGCCGGCGGCGTTGAGCGAAACCTGCACGAGGCCCGAGCAGTCGATGCCGAGACTGCTCTTGCCGCCCCACAGATAGGGCGTGCCGACGAAGCGTTCGGCTACCGCGACAAAATCCGCCGCCATCGCATCGAGGCGGTCGAGATGCTGCCGCGGCAGGAACCAGTTTTGCCGCGTCACGGCGAAGGCGCCTTGCTCGCGCACCACCGCCAGCGTCGTTCCCATGACAAGCGTATCGACGGGCGACAGCTTGATCGAGGGGCCGGGGAAGGCAAACGTGCTTGTCGCCGTGACCTTGTGCGTCGCCGCCGCGCCGGGTTTTGTGAGGGCGCGCTCGGGCAGCCAGCCGACATAACCGTCGCGGTTCAACTGGCCCCATGCAAACCCTTCGCCGTTGCGGTCATAGATGGTGACGCGCTCGCCCAGCAGCGCCTGTGTCGCAAGCTCCGCATCGGGTGATTGTCCGAGGCGCAGCGGCGCGATCGCTTCCGCGATCTCGAACTCCTCGCCAGCGACAAAGCGCGCCGCCCTGACCTTGCCTTCGAGATATTTCGCGGCGAGGTCGCCGCGTGCCGGCGTCAGGCGGGGATCATGCATAGCGTTCGCCCAGCAGCTTGTAGATCGCGCGCGCCGCCTGGCACTCGCCGCCCTCGGGGCGCGCCGGTTTGGCCGATGGCGTCCAGCCATAGATGTCGACGTGCAGCCAGCGCGTCGTATCCTCGACAAAACGCTGCAGGAACAGCGCGCAGGTGATCGAGCCGGCGAAGCCGCCCGACGGCGCGTTGTTGATGTTGGCGACTTTCGAATCGAGCCAGGAATCGTAAGGCGGCCACAGCGGCAATCGCCACAACGGATCGTTCTCCGCCTTCGCGTGAGCCGCGACGTCGAGCGCCAGCGTCTCGTCATTGGTGTAGAATGGCGGCAGATCCGGCCCCAGCGCCACCCGCGCGGCACCCGTCAGGGTCCCCATGTCGATCAGAAGATCCGGCTTTTCCTCGCAGGCCAGCGCCAGCGCGTCGGCCAGCACCAGCCGTCCCTCGGCATCGGTGTTGCCGATCTCCACGGTGAGGCCTTTTCGCGATGTGAAGATGTCGAGCGGGCGGAAGGCGTTGCCGGCGACCGCGTTCTCGACGGCGGGGATCAGCACCCGCAGCCGCAGCTTCAGCTTCGCATCCATCACCATCTGCGCCAGCGCCAGCACATTGGCGGCCCCGCCCATGTCCTTCTTCATGATCAGCATGCCGCTGGACGGCTTGAGGTCGAGCCCGCCGGTATCGAAGCAGACGCCCTTGCCGACCAGCGTCACCTTGGGATGCCCAGGGTCGCCCCAGGTGAAATCGATCAGCCGCGGCGCCCGCGACGATGCCATTCCCACCGCGTGAATCAGCGGAAAGTTCTGGCGCGTCAGTTCGTCGCCGACGATGGCGGTGAAACTGGCGCCGAAGCGCTTGGCCAGTTCGGCCGCGGCCAGCGCCAGCTCTTCCGGCCCCATGTCGTTCGACGGCGTATTGATGAGGTCGCGGGCCAGCGTCGCCGCCTCGGCCATTCGCGCGATATCGGCGATGTCGACGCCCTCGGGCGGCACCAGCCGGACATTGGGCAGATCGTTCTTGCGGTAGCGGCTGAAGCGGTAGCTGCCGAGCGCGAACGCCAGCGCGGCGAGGCGCGTGTCATGCGGTGCATTGGCGAACCGGTAGACACCCGGCGGCAGCAGGCCGGGCAGGGCGCCGGGGCGGAACAGGTCGCGCGATTTGCCGGTTTCATCCTCGAGACCGAACAGCACCTGCGCGATGTTGCCGTCCGCCGCCGGCAGCGTCAGGCAGGCCCCGGGCTTGGCGGCAAACCCATTGGCCAGCGCGAATTGCCTGTTTTCGGCGGGAAGGCCGGCGCGGATCGCGTCCCATGTCGACCTGGTCGCAAAGGTGATGGGAATGGCGGGAGCCGGTGCGGTCTCGAACACGGATGGCATGCTTGTCTCGGTTTCCTGGGCAACGGGGCGAGGCATAGTGGGTATAGCCCCAATTAACCAGACATTAGGGTTAACGGTCTATTGCTGGCGTGTTCGGCTCGGTCGATGAGCCCGATTTCGTGAGTTATGTGCCATGCGTCAGCCCTCGAGTCTTGCCCGGCTTCTCGCGTCCGCGGCCGTGACGGCGATTTTGGCCGCGAGCCTTGGCGGCTGTAAGACCATGTCCGACGTCACCGGCTCGATCGGCTCGAAGGCTGAAGCCGGTTCCAATCCAGGTTCCAGCGCCGAGGCCGATCCGCGGCGCGCCGTGGAAGTCTACGGCGAACGCTATCGCGCCAATCCCAGAGATGCCGACGCCGCGCTGCGCTATGGCCAGGCGCTTCGCGCCACCGGACAGCGCGCCCAGGCGGTTGCCGTGTTCGAGCAGGCCACCATCGCACATACCGGCAACAAGGCGTTGCTCGCCGGCTACGGCCGCGCGCTCGCCGACAACGGCAATTCCCAGCGCGCGTTCGACGTGCTCTCCCGCGCCCATTCGCCCGACAATCCCGACTGGCGCATTCTGTCGGTGCAGGGAACCGCACTCGATCAGCTCGGCCGGCATGACGACGCCCGCCGCTATTACGCCGGCGCCCTGGCGATCGTGCCCGAGGAGCCCTCGGTGCTGTCCAATCTCGGCCTGTCCTACATGCTGTCCAGGGAGCTGCCGAAAGCCGAAGAGACCCTTCGTCGTGCCCACGGCAGCGCGCGCGCCGATGCGCGGGTGCGGCAGAATCTGGGCCTCGTGGTCGGCCTGCAGGGCCGCTTCGCCGAGGCCGAAAGCATCGTCAAGGCAGATCTGCCCGCAGAGGAAGCGGCCGCCAATGTCGCCTATCTGAAGCAGATGCTGGCCCGCAAGGACTCGCGCGCGGGTGGCCCGGTGGCAGCGCTCAACCGGCCGAACTGATCAACTCGCATCCCCCAGGTCGTCGTCCTCCGCGAAAGCGGAGGACCCAGTATTCCAGAGACGTTGAGGGTTACATGAGAAGCCGCGGCGTACTGGATCGTCCGGCCAAGCCGGACGACGACGACGATTGAGGGTGTCTAAATACCCCTCGGCTTCCTGTGCATGGGGTTGTTTTCGATATTTTTGGTTTGGACGCCTCACTGCATCGCGGCGACCTTGATGCCGGTCGGCCCGAGGATGACCACGAACAGCACCGGCAGGAAGAACAGGATCATCGGCACCGTCAGTTTCGGCGGCAGCGCGGCGGCCTTCTTCTCGGCCTCCATCATGCGCATGTCGCGGTTTTCCTGGGCCATCACGCGCAGGCTGGTGCCGAGCGGGGTGCCGTAACGTTCCGACTGCATCAGCGCCAGGCAGACCGACTTGACGCCCTCCAGCCCGGTGCGCTTCGCCAGATTCTCATAGGCCACCTTGCGGTCCTGCAGATAGGACAGCTCGGCCGTGGTCAGCGTGAACTCTTCCGACAGCGCCACCGACTGGCTCACGATCTCGGTGGCCACCTTGCGGAAGGCGACTTCGATCGACATGCCCGACTCGATGCAGATCAGGAGCAGATCGAGCGCATCGGGAAACGCGCGCTTGATCGAGAGCTGGCGCTTGGAGATGGCGTTCTTGAGGAACAGCATCGGCGCCTGCAGGCCGAGATAGGCCGCGGCGATGCACATCCCGATCTTCACCGGCGTCGATTGTTGCATCTGCGAGATCACGAAGACATACAGGATGGCGCCGACGAACAACAGGATCGGCGTCACCAGGCGGAAGAACAGGAAGGTGATGTAGGGCGCCTGGCCGCGATAGCCGGCCATGGTCAGTTTTTCGCGCGCGGCTTCCTGCGCCAGCCATTTCGTCAGGTTGAAGTCTTCCACCACGCGGGAAACCAGCTGCTTCGGCGTCGCGCGCAGCGATACTTTCTCGTTCTTGGTGAGCCGGTCGCGCTCGCGCTGCCGGATCCGCTCGCGTTCGCTGGCAACCGCCTTCATGCGCTTGGAGAGGCCCTCGCCCGCAAACAGCGGCATGATCAGCGTGTAGGCGGTCGCGCTCGCGGCGATCGCGGCGAGCAGCATGGTCATGAACCGTGCGTCGTGGAGCTTTGTGACCAGGAAATCAATCATACTGCACCGTCAGAAGTCGAAGTTGATCATTCTCTTCATCACGAAGATGCCCATGGACATCCAGAGCACGCAGCCGACCAGCATCAGCTGGCCGGTCGGATGGGTCCACAGCAACGAGATGTATTCGGGAGTCGATAGGTAGACGAGCAGCATGACGATCGGCGGCAGCGAGCCGATGATGCCGGCGGACGCCTTAGCTTCCATCGACATGGCCTGGATCTTCTCGGCCATCCGCTTGCGGTCGCGCAGCACCTTCGACAGGTTGCCGAGCGCTTCCGACAGGTTGCCGCCGGACTTCTGCTGGATCGCGATCACGATCCCGAAGAAATTCGCTTCCGGCACCGGCATCCGCTCGTACAGGCGCACACAGGCATCGCCGAGCGGCATGCCGATCGCCTGGGTTTCGATGATGGCCATGAATTCACCCCGGAGCGGCTCCGGCGCGTCGGCGGCGACCACCTTGATCGATTCGAACAACGGCAGGCCGGCCTTGATACCGCGCACGATGACGTCGACGGCGTCCGGCAGCGCCTTGAGAAAGGCCTTCTCGCGGCGCGTCTTGAGATAGCCCAGGGTCCAGCGTGGCAGACCGAGGCCGGCGGCAAACGCAAGGCCCAGCGCACCGAGCAGTGCGCGCATGCCGCCTTCGGCGGCGACGA
>CALROE020000011.1:0-15399 GCA_943369715.1 Bradyrhizobium ivorense | reverse complement strand
CTGGCGACGGTTTCAAATATGCGCAGATCCGCCTCAGCCCGGCGCGGCTTTCGCACTGCATGCGCTGGCTGGGCCTGGCGATCCGCGCCAACGAGATCGCCACCGATTACGCCTGCCGCCGCCACTCCTTCGGAAAGCCGCTGGTCGATCACGAAGGCGTCGGCTTCATGCTGGCGGAAAACCTGATCGATCTGAAACAATCGGAACTGATGATCGACTGGTGCGCAGGCGTGCTCGACACCGGCTCGCTGGGGACGGCCGAGAGTTCGATGGCCAAGGTGTCGGTATCGGAGGCGCTGATGCGGGTCGCCGATCGTTGCGTGCAGGTGATGGGAGGCACCGGCGTCTCGACCGAGACGATCGTCGAGCAGGCTTTTCGCGAGATCCGCGCTTTCCGCATCTATGATGGCCCGACCGAAGTCCACAAATGGTCGCTGGCCAAGAAGATCAAGCGCGACTGGAAGGCCGAACGGCGCTGATCGGCGGCGCGGGCAGTCGTCGGCTCAGGAAGCTGAAAAAAGGGCGGAGACCGGATGGCACTCATCAAGACGATCGACACAGGGCACTACCGCATCCCGCTGACCGTCAGCCTCTCTGACAGCACGCACGGCGAAATCAACGCCTTCGAATTGATTACCTGCCGCGTCCGCGATTCCGATGGCGCCGAAGGCGTCGGCTATACCTACACGGTCGGCCGCAACGGCGGCGCGATTGCCGATACGCTCCGGCGGGAGATTCCCGCGCTGATCGAGGGCCGCGAAGCGGATGACACTGAAGCCATCTGGCATCACGTCTGGTGGGCTTTGCACTACGGCGGGCGCGGCGGACCGACCGTTCTCGCGCTGTCGGCGCTCGATATTGCGCTGTGGGACCTGAAGGCGCGCCGCGCCAGTATGCCGCTGTTCCGCCTGCTCGGCGGCTTCGACGCCCGCGTACCCTGTTACGCCGGCGGCATCGATCTCGATCTTTCCGTCGACGCGCTGCTGCAGCAAACGGACGACAATCTAGCCAAGGGCTTCCGCGCCATCAAGATGAAGGTCGGTCGACCCGATCTCGCATCCGATGTGAAGCGCGTGCAGGTGATGCGCGAGCATCTTGGCGACGGCTTTCCTCTGATGGCGGATGCCAACATGAAATGGACGGTCGAGGAAGCCATTCGCGCCGCGCGCGCCCTGCAACCTTGCGACCTGACCTGGCTCGAGGAGCCGATCATCCCTGACGATATCGCCGGTCATGCCCGCATCATGGCCGCCGGCGGCGTGCCGATCGCGGCGGGCGAAAACCTGCGCTCGCTCTGGGAATTCAAGAACTATATTGCGGCCGGTGCCGTGTCATATCCCGAGCCCGATGTCACCAATTGCGGCGGCGTCACAACCTTCATGAAGATCGCGCGGCTCGCGGAAGCGTTCAATCTTCCAGTGACCAGCCACGGCGCACATGACATTACCGTGCACCTGCTCGCGGCATGCTCAAACCGCTCCTATCTCGAGGCGCACGGATTCGGACTCGACCGCTATATCGAGCAGCCGCTCGTCCTCAGGGAAGGCATGGCGTTGGCGCCGGCACGGCCTGGTCACGGCATCATGTTTGACTGGAGCGGGCTGGCGCAAGTCGCTGCGTAGATCGGGGCGGCTCGTACAAGCCCCCCGAGGCTTGCCTGCCGACGCAGTCGGAATAAGGTAAGCGAAAGCGAGTTCAGGGGGCGATTGGATGGCAAGGCATTTGGCGATGGCGGCCGCCTTTATGGTGGCAATGGCCGGAATGAGTGGCGCGCGGGCGCAGGATTATCCGGCCAGACCGGTGACGGTCATCGTTCCCTTTGCCGCCGGCGGGCCGGCCGATATCACCGGCCGGATCGTCGCCGACATCTTCAGCCGTCACCTCGGCCAGAAATTCATTGTAGAGAATGTCGGGGGCGCCGGCGGCACCACCGGAGCGCTTCGAGCCGCTCGCGCGGCGGCCGACGGATACACGATCCTTTCCGGCCACCTGGGCACCAATGCGCTCGCGTCGGCGTTCTATCCGAATCTGGGCTACGATCCACAGAAAGACTTCGAGCCGATTGGATTGACGGCCGAATATCCCGAACTGCTGGTCGCTCGCAAGGATTTTCCCGCCAACAACCTCAAGGAATTTATTGCTTACGCGAAAGCCAACCCGGACAAGCTCAATGTCGGGCACGCCGGGCTTGGCTCGGTATCCTATATCGGGTGCCTCCTGCTCCACGCGGCGCTTGGCATCAAGCCGACCATGATTCCGTTTACCGGCACGGCGCCTGTGTTGAATGCCATGCTGGGGGGGCAAGTCGATTATGAATGCGATCCGGTGCTCGGAACATTGAGCCAGGTGCAGGCAGGCAACGTCAAGGCGCTGGCGATTGCCGCCAGGAAACGCAGCCCGTTGCTGCCCGATGTGCCAACGTCACACGAACAAGGCCTGCCGGAATTCGATATTGCGCCGTTTTACGCGGTATTCGTGCCGACCGGCACGCCGCCGGCCGTGGTCGCCAAGCTCGCGGACGCCCTGAGCAAAGGGCTCAACGAAGAAGCCGTCAAGAAGCGATTGGCCGATCTCGGCGCCGACAGCATCGAGGAAGGCCGCCGCGGACCGAAAGCCCTCGCGGACCTGGTCAAAAGTGAATCGGCACGGCTGATACCGATTCTTCGGGCCGCGGCGGAGAAATGACGTAGCGCGCCTCTCGAATCGAGGCCGCTAGTGGCCCGGCAGATAGCTTGCGCGAACGGGCGCGTCTCCCGACGGGGGCACGTCGAGCCGCACGGCGATGCCCTCCAGTTGCGGGCTCGGAGCCGGATAAAGCTTCATGACCAGCGGATCATGCCCTGGAATGATATGACTCTCGTCCGGCGCAAGTGCGAGCAGCCGGTCGAACCCCTCCAGCATTTCGCCGATATGAAGCGCGGTCGTAAACGGCCGCTCGCTTGCCATGTTCTCGTAGAAATGGCTGACGTCGGAGGCCAGCACGACAAATCCCCGGCGTGTCCTGACCCGCACGAATTGCAGCCCGGCCGAATGGCCTCCGGCCGCGTGAATGGTAAGGCCCGGCGCGAGCTCGGCGTCGCCGTCGTAGAACAGCACGCGGCGCGCATAGTTCAGCCGCACGATGCCACAGACATCCTCGACCTCGAATGAATGCGACAACCTGGGATATCGCATGAAGCGTCCCGTGGCATACGCGAGTTCGCGTTCCTGGAGATGGAATCGCGCCTTTGGGAATCGATCGAAGTTACCGACATGGTCGTAATGCAGGTGTGTCAGGATGACATCCTCGACAGCATTTGCATCGATGTCGAATGCGCCGAGCGTCTCCACCGGACAACGCAGGAACGTCCGCTTTCGCCGCTTCGCGACTTCCGCGTTAAATCCGGTATCGATCACAAAGGTGCGGCCTCCGCCCTTGGCCACCCACATGAAGTAATCCATCGGCATCGGCCCGTCGTGCGGATCGCCGCCGATAAAATGCTCGCTCCTCCGGGCATCGCGCGTGGCATAGCGGATCGCAAAGAGTTCGTATTCCTGGTCGGCCATGCGATCTCCCGATGAAGCGCTCAACCCGCCGCCCTGCCGCGACAGGCAATTTCGAAGTGATAGGAGGGAGCATTATCCTGCTTCGCACCGCGACAGCCAGAATTTTCTGCTCGAGACGGACCCCTTTGCCAGCCGGGCGCGGAGTCGTAAGGTGTCCCCAAGCCTCAAAAAAACAATGGGAGAAAACACGACATGGCAGGCATCCTCGATCGCAAGGTGGCGCTGGTCACCGGTGGCGCCTCAGGCATCGGACGGGCGACCGCGCTGGCGATGGCGCGCGAGGGCGCGCGCGTGGCGGTGGCCGACCGCACCGAGGATAGCGCGGCTGCAACTGTCGCCCTGATCAACGCGGCCGGCGGCCAGGCGATCGCGATCGGCGGCGACGTGACCAGGGAAGGCCAGGTCGCAGCGATGGTGGCGCGCGCGGTGGCTGCCTACGGGCGGATCGATTGCGCCTTCAACAATGCGGGCGTCGCGGGTGGATCGGTCGGTCCCGGACGCCAGCGCCTGCACGAACTCAGCCAGGCCTCGTTCGACGCCATGCTGGCGATCAACCTCACCGGTGTCTTCCTCTGCATGAAGCACGAGATTGCGCAGATGCTGGCACAGGGCGGCGGCGGCGCCATCGTCAACACCGCCTCGATCGCGGGCCTGATCGGCCTTGCGACCTCAGGGCATTATGTGGCGGCGAAGCATGGCGTGGTCGGACTGACCAAGACCGCGGCGATCGAATACGCGCAGGATGGCATCCGCGTGAACTGCGTCAATCCCGGTTACGTCACCACCCCGATGACCGAGGAAGTGGTGCAAACGCGGCTCGATGCCGTGATGGCGAAGGTACCGATGAACCGCATGGGCGTGCCCGACGAGATCGCGGAGGCCGTGGTCTGGATGCTTTCCGACAAGGCGTCGTTCATGACCGGCGCCTCGCAGGTGGTCGACGGCGGTTATTACGCGGCGTAGGACCTGGCTCAGCCCTTCACCGTGACCGCGCGTCCGATCACCGGACGCGCGGCGACCGGAGGATTGGCGGTTTGCGCCGCGAGTTCGCCGATCAGGCGATCGACGTCGGCCGCGATGCTGTCGGGCGCCTGGATCACCAGCCGCTCCAGCGCCCAGCGGTACGACGAAATCCGCCGCTCCAGGCTTTGCTGCACCCACTGCACGATCAGCCCGTTCTCTTCCATGCGCGCGACCGCATCGTCGCGCTCGCGCGGCGACAGGTCCGAAATCAGCTTGAGGCTGGCGTTGCGCTTGCGGTCGAGTTCGAGCACCCGCGCGGCGGAGGAGAAGAACGGCTCGAAGCGGGTGATGTCGTTGCGCACATCCTCCATCAGGACGGCATAGCGCGAGGTATGCGAGCGATGCGGTTCGTCGATCAGCAGCCGTCCATAGGCGGTGCGGTCGAACACGACCGTCTGCCGCCACGGCGAAGGCAGCGGCTTGTAATCACCGAACACGCTCTTCCAGGCGGGGCGCGAATGCGGCGGCTCGATCAGCGGATAAGCATAATCGCGCAGCTGCCGTTCGGCGTCGGTGAGCTGGAATTGCGACGCCTTGAGGCCGACGCTTCCGGTAACCTCGGCGCCGAGCCAGCGGTGCATGTCGTCGTTGCGCACATCATCGCGGGTGCGGCCGAAGTCGCCGCCGCTGCAGCCGCCGAGCGCGGCACCGATCAGCAACAGCATCGGGAGCGGCGACAGGCGCCGGGCCTGCGGGGTCCGGATCGGATGAAGCGTCTCCGGCATATCGAATGTCCCGGGATCAGCGCCGACGGCGACGGCGGCCGGGAGCGGTGCCCTCTTCCGGTCCGCTGCCACCGCTGGTTTCATCGGGGTTGCGCTCGATCCGGACGGCAGGAAGGATCAGAATGGTGCCCATGCCTTCGCGTGCAGCGCCATCGATGGTTGAGCCCAGCCTCCGCGAAGCCGCATCTGCCGGAAATTCAATGATGGTGCCCATGTTCCACTCTCTCTGATGGCCGCACTGGCACGTGTTGGCCGGCGACACGTCGACATTAAAATCAGGACGTGGTTAACGGCATCTTAATTTCGGCGCCTCGCCGATCCGGTTGCAAGCGGCAGGAATGGATCGAATGCCACCGGAACCCTTCACCGGTTGTTTTCCTTAACGAGCTGTTAAAGCAAGCCACGTAAATTGGCGCTGATATCACTCAGTCGCGTAACCTGACATGACCACACCACCATTCTTTCCGGGCTTCGACGGGCTGATGACGCTCTCCCGCCGCGAGGGCGTCGATATCCGCCCCACCCTGCTGCGCGTGCTGACCGATCTCTACGTCCAGACCCCGGTGCACAGCGACGACGAAGCGCGGCAGTTTGTCGAACTGACTTCCCGCCTGATCGACGAGGTCGACGACACCACGCGCGCGGCGGTGCGGGCGCGGCTCTCGATCTATCCGGCGACGCCGCCCGAGGTCCTGAAGCGGCTGGGGCTGAGGCCGCAACATCCCGGTTTGCGCCTGCCCGTCGCCGACGAAATTCCGGCCACTCCCGCCACGGCGCCGACGGTCAGGCCGCCGACCGAAGCGCAGATGCGGATGGCCTCGAACCTGTCGATGCAGCCCAAGGACGCCGCCGAGATCAACGACATGTTCTTCGCGGCCGGCGCCGGCGAGCGCACTCTGATCCTGCATAATCTGGCGGAAACCCCGCTACGGGCTTCGGCGCGGATTCCCGCCTTCCGCGCGGCGCGCGCGGTCGAGACGCTGGAGATGGCCGCCTGGGTTGGCGATATCGAAAACTTCACGCTGGAACTCGGCGAAACCCTGATCCTGCCGGCGCGCGTGGCCGCCCAGGTGGTGGGCGATCCCGGCGGCGAGCCGCTGGCCTGCGCGGCCCGGGCGCTGGACATGCCCGGCCCGGTGTTTCAGCGGGTGACGCTGTTTCTCAATCCGGAATTCGCGTCGGTGAATTACGTCTACCGGCTGTCGCGCCTCTATGAGCGCCTCAGCGAGCGCTCTGCCCTGATCATGCTGGCCGCCTGGCGCGGCTCGACCATGGCGGTGACCCGCGCCAAATACCGGCCGGGCCTTTACGACGACGAGCGCCAGCGTGCGCGTTCGGCGCCGGGCCAGACCCGTCCGGCCGTGCAGCCAGGCAGCGCACCAGCGATACGCACCGGCTCACAAGGCTAGCGCGCAATCCAAAAAAAGAAATGAGGGTGCTGCGCCGGTCATCCCGGCAGGGGTGAGCGGCAGCTTGTGGGCGAGCATCGTCCCGATGCCTTCAAAACCGCGCTCGTTCGCAATCAGTAGCGGGCAACGACCGGACCACCGAACCTGTAGTTCACGCCGACACGGGCCACATGAAAGTCCTCCCGGTGGCTGGCGGCAAACGAAGCTGCGGTCTGATTTGCTCCTACCAATAACGGGGACACCGCGGCATTGGTCGCGACGTTGCCCAAATTCACATACAGATATTCCGCCTTGATGCTGACGTTATTTCCCAGCGCATGTTCGAGGCCGGCTCCCGCCGCCCAACCCGTGGCTATCCGGGACGAACTGCCGACATAGCACCTGGGGGCCGCGGCGGGGTTGCCACAGTTGTGAACGAATCCACTCTGCACGAAATTGGAACCGGCTTGCCCGTTGAGCACGACGTCCTCATCGACGCGGCCATACGCAAACCCGGCGGTGCCATAGATCAACAATTGACTTGTCGGCAGCCAGCCCAGACGACCTCTGACCGTTCCGAACCATTTGACGTCCTCGCTGGCCCGAAAGGTCGAGGTCCCCGGAGGAAAGAACAGGGGCTGCATGAGAAACGTGGAAGTGGCCTGGCCGCCCATGGAAGACCAGGCGAAATCGGCTTCGGCGCCGATCAGCCAGCTCTGATTGAACTGCCAATTGTATCCCGCCTGAAAACCGCCAAGGGCACCGTCGCCGTTGAAAGACCCCGGCGAGACGCAGCAACTGACAGCAAATGCAGCAGGGTCGTTGGCGGTGAAGGCGACCGTCGGATTCCGCCACCCATATCCCGCATGCGCACCGACGTAAAAGCCGGTCCAGCTGTAGGCCAGTACGGCCACCGGCGCCTTGACCCGCAAGTCCGCCGCCTCCGCACCGCCAGAAAATCCGGCAAGGGCGCAGCCAATCAGCAGCGCGGCAACAAGCTTGCGACGGTCGTTTCGGTGCATTTCGTCCCCTGCCTCAATAGCCGAACGCAACCGATGGTCATCCATGGCTGGTCAGCTTTGAAACAGTTGCTTATTCGGCTTGTTCGCCTCCACCCCCAAACGGTAGTATCCGGATCAAATGCACAGCGCGGAAAACATGATTTCTCCGCGTTGTTGTACTACAGCAACAAGCGACGCTTAGCCCCGCGCCAGATCGAGAAAATGCCGCCCTGCCCGGTCCTCGGTCTCGACCACCCAGGCGTCCGGATCGAATTTGATTTCCCTGACCAGGCGCTCTTCCACCGCGGTTTCCGGCACCGGTTGCGGCGACATCGGCGTGAAGATGCGCTCGATCGGCCGGCTGTCGTCATAGACGGTCTGCGGCGCCGGCACGTACAGCATGGCATTGCCGTCGAGGGTGGCGACCTTGACGAACACCGCGCCGGCCTCCTCCGCGCCGCGCCGGCGCACCGCGCCGAACACGCCCTCGGTCTGGCAGCGGCGCAAATAGGCCGCCACCCATATCGCTGATTTCAAACGCATGGGCCGACGATATAGGCCAGCAGCCCAATCAAGGCTAGTCGACCGGCCGACCAATCATCGCGGTGAGTTCGCGCAGCAGCCGATCGGACACCTGCCCGGTCACCGGGAGCTTGCGCTCGCGCTCGAACTTCTGGATCGCGGCCTGGGTGTCGGAGCCGACCGTGCCGGTCGGCTTCAACTGGCCGTAGCCATATTCGGTCAGCGTGCGCTGCACCGCCGCCACGCGGCGCGCGGCCGGGGTTTGATTGGCGATGGTCTCGTTGCGGGCAGCCGGGATCGGCGTCGGCGGCCGCGCGATACTGGAGGGCGTGGCTTGCGGAGTGGCCGTCGCCTTGACCAGATTGGTCATGGGATCACTTTTCGGATCGGCGTTCCTGACATCGCTCCTGGGATCGGCGCTCTTCAGTTCGATGACCCTTGGTTCCGAGGGCAAGGGATCGGCAACGCGTGCCGCGGCTTCCACCGGGCGTGGCCGAGGCAACGGACCGGGCGCCACCGCCGCCGCCGGCATCCTCGTCACCGTGCCGAACATCGGCGAGGGGTGGCGTCCGGCCTGCAGAAACAGCGCGTTGGCGATGATGGCACTGACCGCGGCAAACGCCAGCAAGCCCGCCACCATGTCTTTCGGGCTGTGCAGCAGGATGCGCATCACGAGGCCCCGCTCGGTCTCCGCTTCCACGGCAGCCGCCCGCGCGCCGCGACGGCGGCGCGGCATGTCGTCGTCATCTCTATTTCTAGGCACTTTTCTTCACCTGATGGGATTGCTCTGGGGTGGTGGATCGCGCCGCCGGCGTGAGCGTTGCGATATTGCTGGATGTCTGCTCCGCCTTCGGCGTGAAAGCCAGCGGCAATGCGACGGTCACGGTGGTGCCTTCGTCGAGCTTGCTCTGAACGTTAATCTCTCCGGCATGCAGAGCGACCAGGCTTTTCACGATCGACAGCCCGAGGCCGGTGCCTTCGTGCCGCCGCTGATAGGTCTTGCCGGCCTGGAAGAAGGGATTGCCGATCCGCTTCAGGTCGTCGGCCGCGATGCCGACGCCGGTGTCGGAGACGCGCAGCACCAGCCGCGATCCCTCGACGCCAGCGGACACCGTCACGGAGCCGCCGCGCTCGGTAAACTTGATGGCATTGGCGACCAAATTCAGCACGATCTGCTTGAATGCCCGGGGATCGCCGGTCATCACGGGCAGATCGTCCGGGGCGCGGGTGACGAGATCGATGGCGTTTTCCCGCGCCTTCAGCGCCAGCAGGTTGCAGCAATTGATCAATGCCGCGCGCGGCGCGAACGGCTCCGGCGAAATCTCGAAATTGCCGGACTCCATCTTCGACATGTCGAGAATGCCGTTGACGACCGACAGCAGGTGCTGGCCGGAATCATTGATCAGCTGGGCATATTCCTTGCGCCTGATGGCGTCGATCATCAGTACGTCTTCCTGAACGATCATCTCGGAAAATCCGATGATGGCGTTGAGCGGCGTGCGCAGCTCGTGGCTCATGGTGGCAAGGAAGCGGGTCTTCGACGCATCGGCCTGCTCGGCGGCGGTGCGCGCCAGGTCGAGCGCCTGCTCCTGGATCTTGCGGTCGGTAACGTCGCGCATCACGGCGACAACCTCGGCGTCCGACCAGATCGCGGTTTCCGACGCCTGTTCGAGCGGCCGGCAGCGCATTTCCACCCAGATGAAATCGACCTGACCGTTCTGGCCCCGCGCGCTGGCGCGCGGCATCTCGCGCCGCAGACGAAACTCGACGCTGCGCGCCTCGTCGCCGCGCGCCGCATCCGACAGCGCGGTGAGATAGGCCGGACGATCGGCGACGTGAACGCGGTCGAACAGGCCATGCCCCAGGAGCCGCGATACCGGCGCTCCCAGCATCGCTTCCACCGCAGGCGAAATGAACTGCACGGCGCCGTTGCGGTGATGCCGCGAAATCACGTCGCTCATGTTGCGCGCCAGCAGGCGATAGCGATCCTCCTCGACATTGAGCAGCGCCGCGCTGGTGCGCGCCAGCGACTCGGCGCCGAAGGCAAGCCCGGCCGCGTAAAGTGTCGCCGATGCCAAGCCGAATGCCATGAAGACGCCGCGCGAGACCGAATTGGCATCCGGCGGCGGCAACAGGTCGAAATGCCCTGATACGATCAGAGCCGCGGTGCATGCCAGCGTCAGCGCGCAGGCGAACGCCACCACGCGGCGCGATGCCGAGAGCGCGGCCTCCAGCGGCACCACCACCAGCCAGATCGCGGCAAAGGACTCGATGCCGCCGGTGTTCATCGCCACCGTCATGACGAGACCGGTCAGCGCCAGCGACGACAGCACATGCGCGCCTTCGTAGCGGCCGGTGCGCGACAGAAACCATGACAGCAGGATCGGCGCGATCAGCCAGGCGAATCCCGCGGCCTCCAGCGCCGTGGGCGCGCCGCGCATCGCAAGGTAAACCGGGAATGCCGCGAAGGCCGCCAGGCTGCCGAGCAGCCTTGGGGCCATGAACGCGCGATGACGCGCGCGCGTCAGCGCGTCGTATCGCGCGGACGGATGCAGCAACGCGTCGAGGCAATCGCGGATGATATTCAAAACTGTCACGTCTCTCGCGCTTCGGCTTGTTCGTCGTGCAGGTTCGCTTGCAGACGCGCCGGAACGCCCCCATTATCGTTGCCTCAACCTGTCAGAGCGAACTTAAGCGAACGCTAAGGCGCGCGCGCCGGCGGCCGAAGTCCCTGCCTGCACGGGGTTTCGCCTGTCTTGCGGCGGCTCATTCGATGCAGATGGTGAACGGAGGGTTTCCGGAACCGGACGGGTATGGTTTCGAAAGTGTGGATGCGACCGGGCAGCCGGTTTTCCGCCGGAATCGATCATCAATCGAAAATTTACGCCGAATCAAACGAGTCGGATTTTTCGCGAATTTTCGGCGTTTTTGGCTCAATGCGAACACTTGCGATTTATCGACGGCTGTTAGTCAGGGATCGATTGCGAGAACAAGCGCAACGGTTGCAGGGCGCATCGCGGGCTTCCGCGATGGATCACAACCGAGCCAAAAGAGACGACCGGGGTCGCGAGATGTTTTTTCTGCTTCGCATGGCATTCTGGCTCGGGCTGGTGCTCGTGCTCCTGCCCAGAGAGAAGACGCCTGAATCGGACAGGCTTCCGCAGCTGGGCGCGTCGGAAGCCGTGTCGGCCGCAACCGCGGCGGTGTCGGACATGAGCCAGTTCTGCAAGCGCCAGCCGGCGGCCTGCGAAGTGGGCGGCCAGGCCGCCACCGTGATCGGCCAGCGGGCCCAGGAGGGCGCGCGCAAGCTCTATCACATCATCACCGACAAGACCGACAGCAAGACCGAGAAGACCGACAAGAAGGCGGCCGACAAGAAGGCGCCGGACCATACCGGCTCGATCGGCGACGCCGACGACGCCGACGCTTCGCTGCCGCAGGCGGCGCCGCGTGACACACTGACGCCGGACGACATGGTGGCGGAGTGGCGTGGCCCCGCCCTGAGCGCGAATTAGACCAGAGAATCAGGCCGGCGAATTAGGCCCGAAACAGTATCGCTTTCGCACGCCCGCAATCCTATATAGTGCGCTGGGATTGAGCGCGGGACACGATGACGATCGACGAAATCAGGGACAATTTTGCGCTGCTGGACGATTGGGACGATCGCTACCGGTACGTCATCGAACTCGGCCGCACGCTCGATCCGATGCCGGAGGCCGAGCATTCCGCCGCCAACAAGGTGCTGGGCTGCGCCAGCCAGGTCTGGCTCTCGAAACAGATCGACCGCAGCGGCGGCGAAGCTTCGCTGAACTATCTCGGTGACAGCGACGCCCATATCGTGCGCGGACTGATCGCGATCCTGCTGACGCTGTATTCCGGCCGCACCCCGCAGTACATCCTTGCAACCGATGCGCTGGCGCTGTTCGACGAGCTCGGATTTCGCGAGCACCTGACGCCGCAGCGCTCCAACGGCCTGCGTTCCATGGTCGAGCGCATTCGCTCCGACGCCCGCGAGGCGCTCGCGACGGTGTCCTGACCTGCGCACTTTTCTTCTCCCCTCCTCCCGCGAAGCGGTGGGGAGGGGTCGGGGGTGGGGGGTCTATCAGCGTGTTCGACTGGCAGCGAGTTTGCGGAAGCGCCCCCCACCCCCGACCCCTCCCCGCCACGCGCAAGCGCGCGTGGAGGGAGGGGAGCAGGGCCAAGCGAATGCGTTTCGAAGGATGAAGAATTAGAAAAACTACTTGCGCCGCTGGCGCTGCTGGCCGAGCCCCATCTTCTTGGCGAGCGCCGAACGCGCCACCGCATAATTCGGCGCCACCATCGGGTAGTCGGCCGGCAGGCCCCATTTGTCCCGGTACTGCTCCGGCGTCATGTTGTATTGGGTGCGCAGATGCCGCTTCAGCGACTTGAAGCGTTTGCCGTCCTCGAGGCAGACCAGATAGTCGGGCGTCATCGATTTCTTGACGGACACCGCGGGTTTGACAGGTTCCGGCGGCGCTTCACTCCGGCCGGTCGAAACCCGCTGCAAGGCGGCGTGAACCTGGCTGATCAAGGCCGGGATTTCGGAAGCCGGCGTCGGATTATGGCTGAGATAGGCCGACACGATTTCGGCCGTCAGGTCGATGAAACTTTTTCCGGCGCTGTCGGTCATGCCCAAACCTTCCAGAAATCGCAATCGAACAGGGATCCCGCAAGATCGAAAGTATCCCGAAGCAATACGTGGTTCGGAACCTATTACTACTTATCGAATATGAGCGGATTACTGCTGGCGTGACAAGAACGACAGCGCTTTATTTTCGATTGGCTTCGCCGCAAGTACAGGCCGGTCAGGAACGGTGATCGAGATGCGAGCGCAGTTCGTCGATCGACGCGAACCGCATCATGCCTTCGGGCATTTGCGCCTCTATCGAGCCGTCGGAATACAGCGAATAGGCCATGCCGTCGACGACGCCCGATTTGAGAACGGTGACTTCGGCCGGCGCCTCATTTCGCACCGCCGGCGGGTAACGCTCCGCGCTGGCCGTGGCGAGATCCGGTTCGGCAAAGGTCGACGGCGTGCGGCCGGAGCGACGCGGCGGCGGAATGTCGCCCCGCGAACGTTCCGGCTTCGGCCAGGCGTCGTCGAACGACGCGGGCGGCGTTTCCAGTGATTCGGGAGCCGGCGGCGGGGCCGCGGATTCAGGATGCGGAACGGTCATGGAAGGATCCGTTCGCGCCTGGGCGCGCTCGCGCTCCTTGCGCGATGACGATGAGAATAACAGGTTGCGCTTCGGCTTGACCGCCGGCGCGGGCTCGGCTTCGGCGGGCGCCAGCGAGCTATCGTCCGGTGCGCGCTCGCGGTCGGCAGCCTCCGCATGCCATGGCGGCGGCGAGGACGCCGAGGACGGCGCCGCCGGTTCCACATGCCCGACATCTTCCGATCCGGCCGGTTCGCGGCTGAAGAAACCGCTATCCCCGGCGGCCTGATTGCGGGGAGCGGCACCTGCCGGCGCCGGTTGTGACGGACTGTCGGCGTGGAATCCTGCCATGGTGCCCGCTGACCCCAGCCGCCGCGCGATATTTTTCAGCTCCCCGACCGCCATCCAGAGGCCGATCAGCAGCATCCCGCTACACGTGGCCACGGTACCGGCGACAATCAGGGTATTCCCGAATTCGAATCCGATGATCAGGGTTCCGTACCCGAGCGCCGCAAGGCCAGCCAAAAGCAAGCCAATCCCGGCCAGCAACAACACGACGACCCCCATCGAATTCACCCCCTGGCCGCGCCCGAAATGCTCGCCAGCCGCCATCGCCACGATACCGTCATATTGCGCGCACCGCCAACCGCCAATTATGGACGATCCCTGCGAAAGTCGGCCCGCTACCCGAACGCTGCGTCCATTCGGCCTTCCATTCTCGTTCGGCGGGCGGCGGCCCCTCCGAAGGTATCGGGCCCGGCCACGATTGCTGCATTGCGTCAGGGAAATTACGCCACAATTTCCAATTACTTGGAAAGGGAACTGCGCTATATGGATGCCGGGGAATAGAGGCTCAAAGCGCCAAAAACAGCTGAGCCACACGGGGACACCGGGTTACCAATAGCCATGTCATCCATCACTGCTTCGGCCATCGATACGCCCGCTCGGCGATCGGTGGAACGGACTTGCGACGATCTCGCCCTCGCGGCGCTGGCGGCGATCGGATTGATCGCGAGCCTGACATTTCGGGATTACGGCCTGGGCTGGGACGACTACACCCACGCCGAGTATGCCGATTTGTTGCTGCGCATGTACGGGTCCGGCTTCAAGGACACCGCCGCGCTGTCGTTCGCCAATCTCTACATGTATGGCGGCGGCTTCGACATGGTCGCAGCATTGCTGCACAAGATCATCCCGCTGGAGCTGTTCGAAACCCGCCGCCTGCTCGGCGCCATCGTCGGCCTGATCGGTCTCGGCGTGACGTGGCGGCTTGGCCGCCGGGTCGGCGGTCCGCTCGGCGGACTGGCAACGCTGCTTTTGCTGGCGCTGTGCCCTACTTTCTACGGGCACATGTTCATGAACCCGAAGGACGCGCCATTCGCGGTTTCGATGGTGATCCTGATGCTCGGTCTCGTCCGGCTGGCGCAGGAATATCCAAAACCCTCGCCGCGCACCATCCTGATCCTCGGCCTCGGCGCCGGCCTGTCGATCGGTTCACGCATCCTCGGCGGCATGGCTCTGATCTACGCCATGGTCGGTTTTGTACCGCTGTTGATCGAGGAGTTTCGCGCTCACGGCCTGCGTGAATCGGTTCGCCGCTTGGCCCATGTCGTCTACGTGCTGCTGCCCGGCCTGGTGTTCGGCTATCTCGTCATGGGGCTGATCTGGCCGTGGTCGATCATGGAGCCGGCCAATCCGTTCCGTGCCCTGACCTATTTCTCGCATTTCTTCGAGAAGCCGTGGAAGGAAATGTTCGACGGCGCACTGGTGTCGGTTCCGGATATGCCATGGTCGTATCTGCCGACGCTGTTCGCCCTGCAGCTGCCCGAAGTGCTGCTGGGCCTGTGCGTCGCCGCCATCGTCGGCACCTTCCTGTCGCTGTCGCGCAGCGATGTGCCGGCCCGACGCAAGACCGTCTTCCTGATGCTGACGTTAGCTGCGACATTGCCGCTGGCGGTGGCGATGGTGAAGCGCCCGGCGCTTTACAACGGCATCCGCCACTTCATTTTCGTCATTC
>CALROE020000010.1:0-15472 GCA_943369715.1 Bradyrhizobium ivorense | reverse complement strand
GCCGCCATACTCGATGAAGGCCGCCTGCAACGACGGCTCTACCCGTGTGACCTTGGCGAGGTAGATATTGCCGCGCAGTTGTTTGCGCTGGGCAGTTTCGAAATCAAATTCCTCGACGCGATTGCCGCGGATCACAACGACCCGGGTCTCTTCCGGGTGGGTAGCATCGATCAACATTTTGTTGGGCATTTTGCAACTCATGACGGCGGCGGGCGCGTATGACCGTGGGCGCATGTCGCGCCGCCGGGTGACGCGACGGTCCACCTGATTCGGGGGTGAGGGGAAGGCCAAAACGCAACCCGGGGCGCCGGGCCGAACGGGATCCTGTCGGAGCAAAACGACGCGCGGAGCTTTCGCTTCGCGGCGGCGCGATTCTACCGGGGATCATGGTCGGCAACACAGTCTGGCGCATCAAGCGTCGGCCCGTCTGAACACGTTGGCGGCAAGAATCGCCGCCTTGTCTATTCGCTGAAGACCCGGCGCGGCGCCGAAGCGCTCGCCGGCCATCGCATATCGGGCCATGTTGGACCCGGATAATCAGTTATGCCGTGTCTGAAGCCGTCCCTGGAACAAGATGGTAACCTGGGACCGACGCCGCTCGGGCTCGAAACCGCCCTCCGTTTCAGCCGCGCGCTGCGCTGGCCTGTGGAGGGATCGGAAAGACGCTGGAATCCTCTGGGTTCAGAGAGTTCCGGCGCTGCACCGGGAGGCTGAACGCGACACAACCGGGAGTTTTAGCCGTCAGCCCCTCGTACATACGTGGATTGGGGCCTCGGTGCAAGGGAACTGAGAGCGAAGTGAAGGGGCGTCGCAGCCCGGCAACACTGCGCCTTATTCGTCGTCGATACCTTAAGCTCTCGTTAACCCTGTGGCTCTATTGGGGTAAGAGGGCTGCTCGGAGGCACGGATTCGTTGGCGAGCCGCGCAAATCATCGCGTTTTTAGGGGGTGGGTGCTATTGTGCGCCGCAGCATTGCTGTGTTCATCCCCCAGCGTTGGACGCGCGACCGAGGGTGGGGCGCCGAATCCGGCCGCGGCCCCGAATTTTCCAATCGCTTCCGAGGTCCGGCTGGCCGGCGATGCCAAGCAGACCCGCTTCGTTCTCGACCTCGACAGGACGATCCAGTTTCGTGCCTTCGCGCTGGCCGACCCCTATCGGGTGATCGTCGATATTCCCCAGGTCAATTTTCAGCTCAAGGCCGGGGCGGGCACCGCCGGGCGCGGGCTGATCAAGGCCTTCCGCTACGGCGTCGTCATGCCCGGCGGTTCGCGGATCGTGTTCGATCTGGCCGGTCCGGCCAAAATTGCTAACTCCTATGTACTGGAGGCCGCCAACGGCCAGCCGCCGCGGCTGGTGCTCGAGCTGGAACAGGTCGACCGCACCAGCTTCGTTCAATCGCTGGGCGCCGAAAGCCGGCCCGAGCTGAAGCCCGCGATCTCGGACACGGTGGCTTCGATTTCCGTCGAGCCGAATGCCGCCGCCAAGCCTGCCGCATCGGGGGATACGCGGCCCGTGGTCGTGATCGATCCGGGACATGGCGGCCTCGACAATGGCACCCAGGCCGGGGGCACCAATGAAAAGGAACTTGTGCTGGGATTTGGCCTGGTGTTGCGCGATCGCCTCGAGAAATCGGGTAAATACCGCGTCGTCATGACCCGCACCGACGATACCTTCATTCCGCTCACCGACCGCGTCAAGGTCGCCCGCAACCAGTCGGCGGCGCTGTTCGTGTCGATCCATGCCGACGCCTTGCCGCGGCGCGAGGGCGACGCCCAGGGCGCCACGATTTACACGCTGTCCGACAAGGCCTCAGACGCCGAGGCCGAGCGGCTCGCGGAAGCCGAAAACAAGGCCGACGCCATTGGCGGGGTTAACCTGACCGAGGAGCCGACCGAGGTCGCCGACATTCTGATCGAGCTGGCGCAGCGCGAGACCCGCACGTTCTCCAACCGGTTCGCCCGGCTCTTGATGGGCGAGATGAAGACCACCGTGCGGATGCACAAGCATCCGCTGAAGTCGGCCGGCTTCAAGGTGCTCAAGGCGCCCGACGTGCCGTCGGTTCTGGTCGAACTCGGCTATGTATCGAACAAGGCCGATTTCGAGCACCTGGTCTCGGAGAGTTGGCGTAACCGCACCGCCGGTGCGATGGCGCAGGCGATCGACGCGTTCCTTGCCAAGCGACTGGCGACGGCCGGGGCAGGTAACTGAAAAGGGGGCCTTCCTGTGCGGGAAGCCCTAGTTTGGCCACAGCGGCGGCATTATAGAAATGACTGCGAGAACGTCGGAATCGCGCTAAATTCGCTCGCCGCCGACGGAATATTTTATAGGCCTGCGCGAGACGGCTGATCGCCAGGCGCGGACTTTGCTGAGGAAGCGCCGGTCATCGCGGTGCCAGGGCTGGAACGGAACTTCGATAATGCGCTTGCTGGTTCGGTTCATGGGTTTCTTGTTCGCCGCCGGCACCGTGGTGTTCCTGGTGGGCGTCGCAGCCGCCGCGGGCCTGATCTGGCATTATTCCAAGGACTTGCCCGACTATTCGCAGCTGCAGGATTATGAACCGCCGGTCATGACGCGGGTCCATGCGTCCGACGGGGCGCTGCTCGGCGAATATTCCAAGGAGCGCCGGCTGTATCTGCCGATCCAGGCGGTGCCGAAGATGGTCATCAACGCATTCCTGGCCGCCGAGGACAAGAATTTCTACGAGCATGGCGGCATCGACTTCACCGGCATGGCGCGTGCCGCGGTGCTCTATGCGCAGAATTTCGGTTCCAACAAGCGGCCGCAGGGCGCCTCCACCATTACCCAGCAGGTCGCGAAGAACTTCCTCCTGACCAACGAAGTATCGTTCACCCGCAAGATCAAGGAAGCCTTGCTGGCGATGCGGATCGAACGCACCTATTCCAAGGACAAGATTCTCGAACTCTATCTCAACGAAATCTATCTCGGCCTTGGCGCCTATGGCGTAGCCGCCGCATCGCTGGTCTATTTCGACAAGTCGGTGAATGAACTCACCATTGCCGAAGCGTCCTATCTCGCAGCACTTCCCAAGGCGCCGTCATCGCTGCATCCGGTGAAGAACCGTGATCGCGCCATCGAACGCCGCAACTACGTGATCGACCGTCTGGTGGAAAACGGCTGGATCAAGCAGACCGACGCCGACAAGGCCCGCAAGGACGGGATGACGGTGACGAGCCGGAGCAACGCCGCGCACATCTTCGCCGGCGAGTATTTCGCCGAGGAAGTCCGCCGCGACGTGTTCGAACGCTACGGCGAGAAGAAGCTCTATGAAGGCGGCCTGTCGGTGCGGACCACGCTCGACCCGAAGCTGCAGGTGATGGCGCGCAAGACCATGACCGCCGGGCTCGTGAAGTTCGACGAGGCGACCGGCTATCGCGGCGCCGTCAGCAAGCTCGACATATCCGGCGACTGGGGCGTCAAGCTCGCCGACGTCAAGTCGCTGTCGGATATCTCGCCGTGGCGGATGGCGGTGGTGCTGGAAGTCAGCGATCAGTCGGCGCGGATCGGTTTTCAGCCCGGCCGTGAACTCGGCGGCGCCGTCGCCAAGGACCGGCAGACCGGACTCATTACGCTCGATGGCGTGCGATGGGCGAAGGCTGCCTCCGGGCCGACGCGCTTCAAGCCGCCGACCAATGTCGCGCAGGTGCTGGCGCCGGGCGACGTCATCTATGCCGATCCGCTGCTCGCCAAGGACGGCAACATCGTCGAGGGCCAGTTCCGGCTGCGCCAGTTGCCCGAAGTGTCGGGCGCGATGGTGGTGATGGATCCCTGGACCGGCCGCGTGCTGGCGATGGTGGGCGGATTCTCGTTCGATCAGAGCCAGTTCAACCGCGCGACCCAGGCCTATCGGCAGCCGGGTTCGTCATTCAAGCCGCTGGTCTATTCGGCGGCGATGGACAACGGCTATACGCCGTCCACCATCGTGGTCGATGCGCCGATCGAAATCGACCAGGGGCAGGGGGCCGGCGTCTGGCGTCCGGAAAACTATTCGACCGGCAAATATTACGGGCCGCAGACGTTGCGCAATGCGCTGAAGCGATCGCTCAACACGGTGACGGTGCGGCTCGCGCAGGATGTCGGCATGCCCCTGATCGGTGAATACTCCAAGCGCTTCGGGGTCTACGACGAACTGCCGAACTATCTGTCGTATGCGCTCGGCGCCGGCGAGACCACTGTGATGCGGATGGTGACGGCCTATTCGATGTTCGCCAATGGCGGCCGGCGCGTGAAGTCCACTTTGATCGACCGTATTCAGGACCGCTACGGCCGCACCATCTTCCGGCACGACGCCCGCGAATGCCGCGGCTGCGACGCCCCCGGCGGCTGGAAGAACCAGCCCGAGCCGCAGCTGGTCGACCGCCGCGAGCAGGTGCTGGATGCGATGACGGCCTACCAGATCACCTCGATGATGGAAGATGTGGTGCAGGGCGGCACGGCCACGGTGTTGAAGGAAGTCGGCAAGCCGATCGCCGGCAAGACCGGCACCACCAACGACGAAAAAGACGCCTGGTTCATCGGCTTCTCGCCGGATGTGGTGGTCGGCATCTATGTCGGCTACGACAAGCCGCGCGCGCTCGGCAAGGGCGCCACCGGCGGCCATCTGGCGGCCCCGATCGCCAAGGACTTCCTCAAGCTCGCGCTCGCCGACAAGCCGGCGGTCCCGTTCAAGGTTCCCGCCGGCATCAAGCTGATCCGCGTCGACGCCAAGTCCGGCATGCGAAGCGGTCCGGGCGGTGGCGGCATTCTGGAAGCCTTCAAGCCCGGGACCGCACCTCCGGATAATTACAGCGTCATTGGTGTCGCCGATGCCGACGGCGGCCGCGATCGTCCGCTGATGGCGCCGCCCGACGCCGGCTCGATCATGCGTCCCGGCACCGGCGGGCTTTGGTAGCCGATTGCACTTTGCGGCCGGTGCCGTTACATCCCCTCGACAATACCTGCCAGTAGCGGCTCATCCCCCGCAGAATCAGAGAAACCATGCGCGCTGAAGTCGAACGCCTCGTTGAAGAGATCAAGCAGTCTGTCGGGCTGCTGAGGAGGCATCTTTGACGTCGATGCATCCACGGCGCGCCTCGCGGAGCTGAACAAGCTCGCTGAAGATCCCAATCTCTGGAACGACCCGCAGAAGGCCCAGAAGCTGATGCAGGAGCGCACCTCGCTGGAGGATTCGCTCCAGGGCATCGGCAAGGTCGAGCGCGAGCTCGAGGACAATATCGGGATGATCGAACTCGGCGAAGCCGAGAACGATGAAGGCGTGGTGACGGAAGCCGAGGCCGCGCTGAAAGCCCTGAAGAAGGAAGTCGCCCGCCGCGAGCTCGAAGCGCTGCTCGGGGGCGAAGCCGACCGCTTCGACTCCTATCTCGAAGTCCATGCCGGCGCCGGCGGCACCGAAAGCCAGGACTGGGCCTCGATGCTGCTGCGCATGTATACGCGCTGGGCCGAGAAGCACGGCTTCAAGGTCGAATATCTCGAGGAAACCCAGGGCGAAGAAGCCGGGATCAAGTCCGCCACCATCCAGATCAGCGGTCACAACGCCTATGGCTGGCTGAAGACCGAGGCCGGCGTGCACCGGCTGGTGCGGATCTCGCCGTTCGATTCCAACGCGCGGCGGCACACCTCGTTCTCGTCGGTCGCAATCTTTCCCGTGGTCGACAACTCGATCAAGATCGACATCGCCGAGTCCGACGTGCGCGTCGACACCATGCGTTCGGGCGGCGCCGGCGGCCAGCACGTCAACAAGACCGAATCCGCGGTGCGGCTGACTCACATCCCGACCGGGGTCGCGGTGGTCTGCCAGGCCGGCCGTTCGCAGCACAAGAACAAGGCGCAGGCCTGGGACATGCTGCGCGCGCGGCTGTACGAGATCGAGCTGAAGAAGCGCGAGGCGCAGGCCGCCGCCGACCAGGCCGCCAAGACCGATATCGGCTGGGGCCACCAGATCCGTTCCTATGTGCTGCAGCCCTACCAGATGGTGAAGGATCTGCGCACCGGCGTGCAGACCTCGGACACCTCGGGCGTGCTCGACGGCGACCTCGACGAATTCATGGCGGCGACGCTGGCGCAGCGCGCCTTCGGCACCGCGCCTCCGTCCATCGACGACGTGGATTGATACCGGCCATGTGCCATCTGTCAGTCGCTTGCTGTCCATGCTTCGAGACGCTCGCGATGCTCGCTTCTCAGCATGAGGTTATTGTGTTTCAGCAAGCCTAAACCTCATCCTGAGGAGCCGCGCATCTTCGCGCGGCGTCTCGAAGGATGGGCTGCAATTCAGATTTGTGATCCAGGGGACCAACTCCATGACCAAAGTTGCCTTCATCGGTCTGGGCCGCATGGGTCATGGCATGGCCGGCCGCTATCTCGACGCCGGTTTTGGCGTCGCGGTGTGGAACCGGAGCAAGGCCAAGGCAGAGGACCTGATCGCGCGCGGCGCGCGATGGGCGACCTCGCCGGAAGATGCCGCGATCGACGCCGACGCCGTGGTGACGATGGTGGCCGACGACGAGGCGTCGCGTGCGGTGTGGCTGACAAAAGACGGCGCCGCCGCGACCATGAAGGCCGGCACGCTGGCGATCGAATGCTCCACCGTCTCCCACCGTCACGCGCTCGAAATGGCGCAGGAGCTTCGCCGCCGCGGTCTCGTCTATATCGATAGTCCCGTGACCGGGTTGCCGGACGCGGCGGCGGCGGGAAAGCTGACGCTGCTGGTCGGCGCCGATCCGGCCGATCTCGAGCGGGCGCGGCCTTTCCTGACCCCGCTGTCGACGACCATCCGGCATTTCGGCGCGGTCGGGTCAGGCACGGTCTACAAGCTGATCAACAATTTGATGGGCGCGATCCAGATCGCCGGCATCGCCGAGGGCCTTGCGATGGCGGAGCAGGCCGGTCTCGACATGAAGCTGGTGCTGGAGGCGGTGGAAACCGGCGTTGCCGCCAGTCCGCAGGTGATCCGGCATTCCCGGCGCATGGTGGAACGGAATTTTGCCGGCGCGACGTTCACCGCGTCGCTGCGCCAGAAAGACGCTGCCTATGCGGTGGCGCTGGCCGAGAGCCTGCTGCGTGACGTCCCGATCATGGGACGTGCCGCGGTGGCGGCCTACGACCGCGCCAAAGCCCATGGTCCCGACGATGACGAAGGCAAGATGATCGAGATCGTGTCGCGGCCGAAGGCTGCGCGCTGATTGCATCGCACCAAATCTTTGCTTCGGCTTTAGTTCTATTTGAACCCTTGAGGTTTCGCGGCCTAGTATTGCGGCTGGCTGTTGCAGCCGATCGTTCATTGGTCGCGGGGACTGTCATGAAAATAGTTTCGATCCTGCTTGTTGGTATTGCGCTTTCATTGGCTGGATGCGGCAGAGATCCGGGGCCGAAGGGCGAGCCGGGCGCGCAGGGGCCGGCGGGCCCCCAGGGCGCGCAAGGCATTCAGGGGGTCGCTGGAGCCCAGGGACAGCCCGGCGCGCAAGGGCCACAGGGCCCTCAGGGCGCACCCGGCCCGAAAGGTGACAAGGGCGAAAAAGGGGATAAGGGTGACAAGGGCGACGCCGCTCCTGCCGGCCTGAGGGTTGTGCAGGGAGACGGCGCGGCAAGCTGCGAGGCGAACGAGACCCTGGTGTCGGTGTTCTGTCCCAGCGGCGGCGCGCCGGACGGCGCGAAATGCTCGACGCCACCGACGGTCGGCCTCTGCCTGCGCAAGCCGTAGCGGTACGCACCCGCTTCCTCATGGTGAGGAGCGCGTTCGGACAGCGCACCTGCGCTGTCCGGCGCGCGGCTCAAACCATCAGGCATATTGCCCGCTGCCATGCTTCGAGACGCCGCGCGAAGCGCGCGCGGCTCCTCAGCATGAGGTTCAGGTTGTTGCGGGAAATCGGGTGGCCGATGCGCCGGCTTTCGGGGTAAACGATTGGCCTGATCACGCAGGCACCCCACCGCCATGACGCCGACCGACCAGCGCATCGACATCAGGGACTGGTCGCTGCTTGCGGTGCTTTCGGTGCTGTGGGGCGGTTCGTTCTTCTTCAACGGCGTCGTGCTGCGGGAATTGCCGCCGCTGACGGTGGTGCTGCTGCGGGTCGCGCTCGCGGCGCTTATTCTTTTGCCGGTGCTGTGGGCATATCGCATTGGTTTGCCACGGGGCTTTTCCGGCTGGAAACCCTTCTTCGCCATCGCGCTGCTCAACAACGTCCTGCCGTTCTCGCTGATCGTAACCGGACAGACTTATGTTTCGAGCGGGTTGGCGTCGATTCTGAACGCGACCACGCCGCTGTTCACCGTGCTGGTGATGGCCGCCGCCGGCGACGAAAAACTGCGGGCGCGTCGCGTTGCGGGCGTCGTTATCGGACTGATCGGGGTCGCCATCCTGCACGGCCAGCACCTCGGCTTCAGCAGCGGCCAGGGCCTTGGCATCCTGCTCTGCCTTGCCGGCGCGTTCAGCTACGGACTGTCGGCACTCTATGCGCGACGAAAATTGTCGGACTCTCCGCCGCTGGCGACCGCGACTTTTCAGATGCTGGCCTCCACGCTGATGATGGCGGTCATCGCCTCCGCGGTCGAGCGTCCCTGGCAATTGCCGATGCCCGGCGTGATGACTTGGCTGGCGCTGCTGGGGCTCGCGGGTCTGTCGACCGCGCTGGCCTACATCGTTTTCTTTCAGATCCTGCGACGGTCGGGCTCGACCAATGTCATGCTGGTCACGCTGTTGATTCCCGTCACCGCCATCCTGCTCGGCTATCTCTTGCTCGGCGAAACCATGTCGTTCACCGAGATCACGGGCGCGCTGGTAATCGGCAGCGCGCTGCTGGTGATCGATGGACGTGTGTTTACCTTTATCAGGGGCGTTGTTTCCATTCCGAAAGCCAGCCAGTAAACCTTCCGCTGTCGCGCTCGCCGCCGTGCCAGGCCGCGGTGACCGTGCCGTCATCGGCCACCAGCAGCACCGCGTCGAGGCCTTTCGAACGCCGCAGCGTATCGATCGCCTGGTGCGGGGACTGCGCGATCGGACCAGCGACATTGAACGAGGTGTTGACGGAGATCTCGACGCCGATCTGGCGGCCGAGCGCCTTCAAATACGCGTAGGTGAGGGGATCGTCTTCCGCCCGCACGATCTGGATCCGTCCGGTGCCGTCGGCGTGGATGACAGCCGGAATTTTGTCGCGTGCGCCCGGCTTCGATGGCGCGGTCAGCACCATGTAATTGTAGGCATTGTAACCGGCGTCAGAGGCCCCCTCGTGCAGATCGAAATAACGGTGAGCCGCTTCCAGCGTCGCCATCGGCGCCAGCGGGCGGATCGCCTCGCGGTATTTGACCCGTTCGTTGAGTCGTTCGCGCGCTTGCGCGTCGCAGGGATTGGCAAAGATCGAGCGGTGCCCGAGCGCGCGCGGCCCGGTTTCGGCCGCGCCCTGGTACAGCGCGATGATGCCGCTCCGCGCCACGATGTACGCCATCAGATCGGCCACGGCGTCGCGCCCCTCTGATGTCGAGATGTCACCGATTTGTCGTGAGGCGATGTCGGCGGCCTGCAGCGCGGTTGCGATGTCTTCCTGTCGTGGCGGCAAACCGCAATAGAAGGCATGCGTCATCGGTGCACCGCGCGGCGCGCCCGCCAGATGCGCGAACAGCCAGGCCGCGCCGATGGTGACGCCGGGATCGCCGGGGGTCGGCGGCACCCACAGATGCAGGCGGGCCTGGCGCTGCTGGTGTTTCGCAAACCACGCTTCGTCGAAATGCTCCAGCAGCCGCATGTTGCCGATGGCGTTCAGCGCCACGCCGCCGGTCAGCACCAGCCGGCTCGCGCCGGTTGAGCGCAGCAGATGGTCGACGACATGGATCATGGCGTCCTCGAACACCAGCTGCGTCGCGGCGGCCTTGTCCAGGCGATCCCTAGTGTCGGGCCGGTGCGTGATGTCCTCGACCCGCAACACCGCGTCGGGATTCCACAGCTGGTCGGGTTTCAAGGGCTCGCCGAGGATGTCGACCAGCGGCGCCTTGTAGGGATGTTCGAACGGGTCGCAGTACCAATTGGCCAGCGCGCGGTTGATCCTGATATCGCCATCCGCGCCGAAATCCAGCACTTCGCGAAGCCGCGCGTAATACGGATTGCTGGCGCGGTTCATGTCGCCCCATGCGGCGGCGCCCATGTAGCGGCCCTCGCTGGACAGCCAGGTCCAGCCGCCCTGGGTCGACGAAATCACGCTGTAGAAGGCGCCGAGCGAGTCGAACATGCTGTCGTTGCAACTGAGCTGCCGCATCGCCCCGTGCTCGGCGACATAGAGCGAGATCGATCCCTTGTCGCCGGTGCCGTCGAGTACCGCGATCGCGACGGGCTTGCCGTCATCGGCGAACGGCGATGCCGCAAAGGAAAACCAGGCGTGGTTGTCATGGTGCGGCAGGCAGATCAGCGGCACCCGCTCGGCCAGCCCGAGCTGCCGTCCGAGAATTTTTGGCGTCCGGGTCATCTGGTCGAGGCGGCGGCCGTCGAATCCGGCGGCTTCCGTGGTGCGCAGCAGCTTCAGGCTCTGCGGCACTTCCTCCAGCACCGAGCGCGCGATGGTGCCGGCCAGGGTCGGATAATCCCAACTGGTGAGCCAGGCATCGATATCCCCGATATCGCGGCCGATGCCGCGCAGCGTGGCCACCATGGCGTCGATCGAATGGCGCGGATACTCGGTGGTGTGCTTGTTGCCGGAAAAGCGCTCTTCCTCGTTGTTGACGATCAGGCGTGGTCCGTTGGCTTGCGTCACCTCGACCAGCGCCACGCCTGAATTGTGGGTGCCGGGCGGCCCCAGCCCGGCGAGATACACCGTCTCGCCGCGTCGCAGTTTTTCTCTGATATGCGCGATGCGCTGGTCGGCAAATTGCGAGCCGAGCTGGTGAAAACCCGCAGCCGCGAACAATCGCGCGCTGAGCCAGCGCGCGGCGCGGAATCCGGCGGCGCCGAGCCGCTTATGTCTGGGACCAATTCGCTTGTTCGGCGGGCTCAACGGGCGGTGCCTCGGGCAGGGGATTTGGAATCGTTGCGTGGTCGCATCAATCATAATTGGAGCGGCGCAACAATGCTTGTTTCATGCGGCGGAATAACCCTGCGCTTGCGTGCGCAGGCCTGACTTGCGACACTTCGGCAAAACAAGACCACACAGGGAGTAGGCGATGCTGAAGCGCGCGATATCTGTTGTTGCCCTGACCATTTCCGCAACCATCGCGTTGACGACCGCGGCGTCGGCCCAGAAGAAGTACGATCCCGGCGCCAGCGATACCGAGATCAGGATCGGCAATATCATGCCGTATAGCGGTCCGGCATCGGCCTATGGCACCATCGGCAAGGCGCAGGCGGCTTACTTCAAGAAGATCAATGACGAGGGCGGCATCAACGGCCGCAAGATCAACTTTATCAGTTATGACGACGCCTTCAGCCCGCCGAAAGCCGTCGAACAGGCGCGCAAGCTGGTGGAGAGCGACGAGGTGCTGCTGGTGTTCCAGCCGCTCGGAACCCAGTCCAATTCGGCGACCCAGAAGTACATGAACTCGAAAAAGGTGCCGCAGCTGTTCGTTGCGACCGGCGCCACCAAATTTGGCGATCCGCAGAACTTTCCGTGGACCATGGGCTGGCAACCCAATTACCAGAGCGAAGGCCGCATCTATGCCGCCTGGATACTGAAGAACTATCCGAACGGCAAGATCGCGGCGCTCTGGCAGAACGACGATGCCGGCAAGGACCAGATGAAGGGGCTGCGCGACGGCCTCGGCGCCAGGGCCGGCATGATCATTGCCGACAAGACCTATGAGGTCGCGGATCCCACCATCGACTCCCAGATCGTGGCGCTGAAGGATTCCGGCGCCGACATCTTCGTGGCCTGGGCGGCGCCGAAGGGCGCGGCGCAGGCGATCCGCAAGGTCGGCGAACTCGGCTGGAAGCCGGTGTTCATCGTCGGCAACGTCTCGACCTCGGTCGCCACGGTGCTGAAGCCCGCGGGCCTCGACAATGCCAAGGGGCTGATCTCGACCGCCTACATCAAGGATCCCACCGATCCCGTATGGAAGGATGATGCCGGCATCAAGGCGTGGCTGACCTTCATGGACAAGTATTTTCCGGACGGCGACAAGACCAACAACAACAACGTCTACGGCTATGCCACGGCGCAGACCATGGTTCAGGTGCTGAAACAATGCGGCGACAATCTCACGCGCGAGAACGTGATGAAGCAGGCCGCCAGCCTGAAGGAATTTTCCAGCGACGTGCTGTTGCCGGGGATCAGGATCAACACCGGGGCGAACGACTTCTTTCCGATCGAACAGATGCAGCTGATGAAATTCAACGGCGCGAGCTGGGAGCTGTTCGGCGACATCATCGCCGGCGAGGTCGGGCACTGAGCGAAGGGACATCGTAGCCCGGATGGAACTCGCTGGTCGCGCGAATGCGCGAGTCGGGGGCGCAATCCGGGAACGAATGCGTGGCTGCGCCGGATTTCGCAAGGGCTCCATCCGGGCTACGGACTGATGGATTATTCCTGAATTTCCGGCTCCACCAGCAGAGCAAGCTGCATGAGCGACTGTTGCCAGCCCAGATAGCAGGCTTCGACCGGAATCACCGCCGGCAGGTTTGCCTGTTCGATGTTGATTTCGGTTCCGACGGAGACCGGTTTCAGGGTCACGGTAACTTCGATGGCGCCGGGTAGATTGGGGTCGTCGAACCGGTCGGTGTAGCGGATACGCTCGTTGGCAACGATCTCCAGATATTCGCCGCCGAACGAATGCCCGGCTTTTGTCGTGAAGTTGGTGAACGACATCCGGAACGTGCCGCCGACCCTGGCATCGAGGTGGTGGACCTTGCAGGTGAAGCCGTGCGGCGGCAGCCATTTGGCCATGGCATCCGCATCGAGGAAGGCGCGAAACAACTTTCCGGCCTGGTGGCGAAGACGCGATGCAGACGGACGGTGTTTTCCGACATGATGTTGGGTTCTTGGCTGAGCGGCGTGCTGACAGGTATGTTTGGCTCAGCTTCTGTTGCCAGGACGTCCGGCAGGCTATCCTGCCGACATCGAAGCCAGGAATTTTTGAAATCCTAGCCGGAACTCAACCGCACGCCGGCGCGCAGAAATTTCTGCGGATCGACCGCGTCGCCGTCGATGCGGGTTTCATAATGCAGATGCGGGCCGGTCGAGCGGCCGGTCGAGCCGACGGCGCCGATCACCTGTCCGATCCTGATGAGGTCGCCGACCTTGACGTTGATTTCCGACAGATGGCCGTAGCGGGTCGACAGCCCGTTGCCGTGGTCGATCTCCACCATGCGGCCAGAGCCGCCCTGCCACCCCGAGGTGACCACTTTGCCGTTCGCGGTCGCGCGCACCGGGTCGCCCGTGGCGGCGCGGAAATCGAGGCCGGTATGCATCGCGGGGCGGCCGAGGAACGGATCGCTGCGGACCCCGAAACCCGAGCTGAACTCGACTTCGCCGATCACGGGCTTGCGATATGGCACCAGCGCCAGCGTGCGGTTGAGACGCTCGACCTGGGTGCGGGTGATGTTGATCCGATAAAGCTGGCGTTCGAAGGCGCTCGCATCCGGACCCAGTTTGACCGGAACGAACGGGCCGCCGACGCCGGCGCGCGGAGTCGCGGCTTCCAGTTGCGCCATGTCGAGGCCGAGATCGCTGATGACGCCGCGCATCCGGCGCATGCGCGATTCCATGCTCTCCTCGACCGAAGAAAGCGCCGCCATCTGGCGGCCCTCGACCTTGTCGAGCGAGGACTGCAGGCGCAGCACGACGTTGTCGAAACCCTGGACCTTGGCGAACTGGTTCGGCTGGGCCTTGGCGACGACGGGCGCGCGCGATTCCAGCCGTGCTTCGCGGTCAGGCGGCGCCACGAAGATCACGGTGTCGCTGATCGGCGACGGTTTCGGTGTTCCCGGCGTAGCCTCGATAGCCGCGGCGCCGCGCGCCGGCGGCCGGATCGATCCGGTGACGCCAGCGTCCGGAATGGCGCCGAGCGCAGTGGCGCGCGATTCCAGGGTGGTCTGGCGCTTCATGATCTGGTCGAGCTTCTGGTCGAATTGTTCCTGATCGAGCAGCTGGCGGCTGGTGGTGCGGTCGACCTTGGCGCGCAGTTCGGCGATCCGGTCTTCATAGGCGTATTGCATCTCCGCCTGACGGGCGATCAGCCGGGTCAGAACGTCGTCGCGGAAGGCGAAATAGGTAGCGGTTGCCGCCGACCACATCCCGAGCACGGTCACCGTGCCGACCACGATCCAGAACGCCACCGGGCCGAAGCGGACCTGCTTGCCGGCGTGGACCAGGGTATAGCCGTCCTGCTCCGGCTGCGCCGGGGCCACCGGCGTGCGGCTAGACGCCGGGCGACGAGGGGAAGCCCTGCCATGGTCATGCGGGTGGTGCTGGGGATACTCGGAATAATGACCGGAACGGTACGACATCGGCACTCCCGCGCCGGTCGGAAATGAACTCCGTACGGCTGAATTGGCGGGGGTGATTTGACCGGCTCATGGTTAATTTTCAGCGAATGGAACCGGATAAATCTTACAGAGCGCGCACCGCCGCGAGCACCTCGTCGGCATGGCCGTCGACCTTCACATGGCGCCAGATCCGGATGATCCGGCCGTCGGCGCCAACCAGAACCGTGGTGCGAAGAATTCCCATGAAGGTCCTGCCATACATCGATTTTTCGCCCCACACGCCATACGCATCCAGCATCTCATGTTGTTCGTCTGAAACCAGAGGAGTGACCAGCTCATGCTTGTCGCGAAAGGCCTCCTGGGCCTTCAGCGGGTCGGCCGACACGCCCAGCACGGCGGTCTGGCTTTCGGCAAACGCCCCCGATAACCGGCTGAAGTCGATGGCCTCCTTGGTGCAGCCCGGCGTGTCCGCGCGCGGATAGAAAAACAGCACCAGATTCCGGCCCTTGAAGTCGCTGAGCGAGACCGAATCGCCGCCGTCGCGGGGCAGGCGGAAGGCGGGCGCCTTGGCCCCCTCGCTGAGCCCAAGCTGACGCGGCGCTGTCGCGATGGTTTTTGGGGTCGGCGTCTTGTCCATCGGCTGCGTCACCACCAGCGGTTTCGGAGCAGGCGCCTTCGATGCGGCCACGACGGGCGCAACCGATTCGCTGTGGCTAATCGCCTTTAACGGTTTCGATGCGGCCTTATGCGATGCTTTAACAGGAGTTTTGACAGGAGGTTTGCCGGGTTTCTTGCTGGCGGCTTTGGCTGATTTCTTGGCCGGCGCCTTGGTGGTTTTCGCCTGACCCGTCTTGGCTGCCGTGCTGGCCGATTTCCTGGATGTGTTCTTGGACGTGCTCTTGGACGTGTTCTTGGGCGTGTTCTCAGGCGTTTTCTTGGGCTTGCTGGCGGTCTTGGCGCCGGCTGGCTTCGCAGCAGGAGTTTTGGAGGATTTCTTGCGCGTTTTCTTGGACATACGCCTTCCTTTCGTCGCTTTCGGCGGATCAATCATGGGGGTAT
>CALROE020000009.1:0-16623 GCA_943369715.1 Bradyrhizobium ivorense | reverse complement strand
GAAGCACCCCCGACCCCTCCCCACCGCTTCGCGGGGGGAGGGGAGAAGAAAAGCACGCTGGCTCCGGTGAACTGGAAAGACGTCTAAGCCGCCACCGACATCCTCGCCCTGGCCTTGCGGGCGTCGCGCGGCAGCGAGACGCAGACCACGGTGCCGGTGCCGAGCTTCGAGCGCAGCTTCATCGACCCGCCGTGCAGGTTGGTCAGCGACCGCGCGATCGCCAGCCCCAGTCCGGAGCCGTGATAGGTTTTTGTCAGCTGGCTCTCGACCTGCTCGAACGGCCGGCCCAGCTTCTGCAGCGAGTGCGGCGCGATGCCGATGCCGGTGTCGGCGATCATCAGCACGATGGAATCGGCGAGCAGCCGGCTTCGCACCACCACCTTGCCGCCGTCGGGGGTGAACTTGACCGCATTGGACAACAGGTTGACGATGATCTGCTTGACCGCGCGGCGATCGGCCACCACCGAAATGCTGCCATCGATATCAGCGTCGAGCTGCAAGTGCTTGTCATCGGCGCGCCCGGACACCACCCGAAGCGATTCCGCCAGCGTCTTCGACAGGTCGAGTTGCTCCATGTCGAGCTTCATGCGGCCGGCCTCGATCTTCGACATGTCGAGGATGTCGTTGATGACTTCCAGCAGATAGTGCCCGCTGGTGAGAATGTCGTGGCAGTATTCCTGGTATTTTTCCGAGCCCAGCGTGCCGAACATGCCGCTTTCCATGATCTCGGAAAACCCGATGATGGCATTGAGCGGCGTGCGCAGCTCGTGGCTCATATTGGCCAGGAACTTCGACTTGGTCTGGTTGGCTTCCTCGGCGCGGTTCTTTTCCTCGGAGTATTTTTCGGCGAGGTCGGCGAGTTCGACCTGCGAACGTTTCAGGTCGATCACGGTCGCGCGCAGCCGCAGATCGTTGTCGATCAGCTTCTGTTCATGCTCCTTGATGCGGGTGATGTCGGTGCCGACCGAGACATAGCCGCCATCCTTGGTACGGCGCTCGCTGATGTGCAGCCAGTTGCCGTCATCGAGTTGCGCCTCGAAGGTGCGCGCGCCCGGCGCCAGGCTGGCGTTTTCGTGCAGCCGGGTGCGGACTTCCGGCATCGAGCCCACTTCGATCACGGTTTCATAGGAAGTGCCGGGCGTCACGGCGGAATCCGGCAGCCGGTGCAGGCGCTGGAAATGCGAGTTGCACAGCACCAGGCGGTCTTCCGCGTCCCACAGCACGAACGCTTCCGGGATGGTCTCGATCGCATCGCGCAGCCGCAGATCGGCCTCCACGGTTCGCTCGGCGAGGCTCTTCTGCTCGGTGATGTCGACGGCAATGCCGATCAGATGCAGGCCGGCATCGCCCTGACTCTGGCCCTGACCCTGGCTGAGCTCGCAGCGCACCCGCAGCCAGATCCAGTGGCCGTTGGCATGCTGCATCCGGAAGCTCTGGTCGATGTGGTCGATTTTGCCGGAAATAAGCTGGTCGCCGATGGCGAACAGGTCGATGTCGTCGGATTTCACCAGTGCATTGACCTCGCCGAAGGTCAGAAGATCGTTGCGGGTGTCGAGCCCCAGCATGGTGAACATCGATTGCGACCAGAAAATCCGGCCGCGCGACAGGTCCCAGTCCCACAATCCGCAGCGCCCGCGATTGAGCGCGGTATCGATCCGGCCGCGCACCGCGTCATTGATCAGATCGCCCTCGCGCGCGCGGGTCGACTGCCAGTGGAATGCAAAGCCGAGGATCAGCACGACAAAGCCGGTGGTGGCCGAAAGCGTCACCGAGAGTGCTGCGTCCGACCGCCAGATTGAATCGACCTTCTCCTGGATGATGATGACCTGGCCGGGCAGCGCCTTGACGACACGCTGGATCGCCAGCGCGCCGTTGCCGTTCGGCAGCACGATATCGGTGACGTTGCCTTGCTGCGACGTTCCGCTCAGCGCCAGCGCGGCGCTGATGGCCTCGAGAATGCCGGCGGTATCGCCGAGTGCGGTTTCGATCGGGACGCGGGCGAGAACCCGCTGGTCGGCGCCGGTAACGATGACGTGGCGGCCGGCGGCGACACCCCATGACGGAATGAGGCCCGGCAGCAGGCTCTGCAGGCGCTCGATGGTCGCGGCCCGATCCTGCCGGACCGAGGTGATGCGATCGAGGCGCTCGGTGAGCAGATCGGCGACCGCCGCGAGGTCGCGCTTGAGGGTCCCGCGCTTTTGCCGGTTCTGATCGACGACCTGGACGAATGCGCCGAGGCAAATCGTGATCAGGAAGGCAATGATCAGGGTGGGCACCGCGCGGCGGAGCGCAGGCTCCGCTACCAATAGCCGATGGTAGGCCGGTTTCGCGATCGATTGCGCCAATCCCTTGATCGAATCGGATTGGACGCACGCGCTCGCCGCGTGTGCGCGCGCCATACCTAGACCCCCTCGGAGAACTTTTCTGCACCGATTCGGAGATGGCCCCAGTCACTTCCGAATCACAGGGATTTGAATCCAGTTTGGCCGGGCTGTCGAGAGTCAACGATTCGTTAATTAAAATAAATGTTGTCCAACGGCGAATCGGGACTCGATTTTGCCCGCAATTCTACCGGGCCGGTGAGTCCGAAAGGAGAACGCGCGGCCGTGCCGGAATTTCACCGCGCGTGCGGCGGCTCGGCGTGGCTGATGACGCGCTTCACCGTGGGGAAGGCGCGGCGCAACGCGCGCTCGATCTCGTCGACGTTCTGATGAACCTTGATCACGCTCATCGAGGGCGCGGCGCGGCAGTGGAAGTTGACGATCTCGCCGGCATCGGTGTTGCGCACCCGCACATTGTGCACGTCGTGGATGGCGCCGTCGGCGGCAAAGCGCGACAGCGCCGCCTTGATGGTTTCGACGCGGTCCGGCGCGGCATCGGTTCCCAGCGGCAGTTCCGGTTCCAGCGGCTCGATGTGGGTGTCGACCTCGACGTCCTCGCCGAACTCGTCGCGGATATTGCGCTCCAGTCCGTGGGCGATGTCGTGCGCCGCCGTCAGCGGCATCTCGCCGTCGACTTCGAGGTCGATGCTGACGGTCAGCCTGCCGCCGAGGTCGTGCACGGTGACATGGTGGATGGCGAGGCCGGAATTGCGCGCGATCACCATGATACGCTCGCGCACGCTCTCGTTGTTGTGCGCGACCGGGACGGCGGTGAAGGTCAGGTCGGCGTCGCCGAGCGCCTTGCTGACCGCGGCTTGCGCCAGACGTTTGATCTGTTCGACGCGGTCGATCGGATAGGTGCGGGGAACCTGCACGATGGCATCGATGAAGTGCGTCGAACCGACCATCCGCACCCTCATGCGTTCGATATCGACCACGCCGGGAACAGTCCTGATCGCGGCGTCGGCCTTCTCCGAGACGCCCTCGGGCGCACGGTCGAGCAGGGTCTCCACGGTGGAGCGCGTCATCCTCACGCCCAGCAGGCCGATGATCAGGGCGACGACGATGGCGGCAGCCGCATCCCCCCACCAGAAGCCGAGGCCGGCCAGGATGAGGCCGGCGATGACGGCAAAGGAACCGAACATGTCGGAGGCGAAATGCAGCGCATCGGCCGCCAGCGCCTGGCTGCGCGTTTCGCGCGCGGTACGGTTCAGCGCCCGGGCACGCCAAAAGTTCACGGCGATCTCGACCACGAGCACGATAAAGGGAATTGCCGAGATGGTCGGCGGCGGCGCCCCTTCGCGGAGGCGGCTCCAGGATTCGACCAGAATGCCCCCCGCCAGCACATAGAGCAGGGCGGTGACGCCCAGCGCCGAAAGGCTCTCGAACTTGCCGTGGCCGTAATGGTGCTCGGCGTCCGCCGGCTGGTCCGAAACCCGCACCACCGCCCAGGTGATGATGGTGGCCACCATGTCGATCACGCTGTGCAGCGCGTCGGAGATCAGCGCCAGCGAGCCGATGGTGATGCCGACGGCGAGTTTGGCGGCGGCCATGGCGGCGCTGGCGAAGATTGAAATCGCCGCGACGCGGGCTTTGACGTTGTGAACCGGATGGGCCATGCGCGGCGGTGTAGCAGCCCCGCATCCAGGTTAAAAGCGCGGATGGAGCGCGCAGTCGCCACTCGTTCGCAAGGACTGTTGCGAATTGTTCCGATTCAAAGTCGGGATGCGTGGCTCGGCTGCTACAGCATCACCGTGACAGTCTATTGGCGCGTTGCGATGTAGACCCGACTGTAGCTGAGGTTGATGGCGGCCGGTTTTTTCCCGGCCCCGGTGGCCGGGACAAAAGTCACCGCGACGTTGTTATCGCGCCCCAGGGATGCAGCCAGTTTACCGGTGATATCGAAGCTGAAATTCCGTACCACCGGGTGCTTGTGCCCAACGCCGCCGGGAGCCTGACTGGCGACGACTGCGATGGTGCCAACATATCCAGCATCCTCCGGTCCGGCAGCGGCGGTGGCATCCGGGCGATTGAGAAAGACGTTGACCAACGCGCCGCGGTCGGCGGGAATTTGGACGCCTTCGATGCGCAGGATGACGGTCTGCGGAGCTGCCGCGGCGGCGACGGATGCGGAGAGCCTCTCCCTGCCTTGCGGCGGTATGGTCGTTTGTACCGTCATCGGCTCGGGGGTGAGGGTCTTCGGCTCGGCGCTCCGGTGCAGCTCGACGATCGGAGCACCGAGCCGCTGCGCGACGCGGACCGCGGGCGGCGCGGCCGCGGCACTCGCCACGGGGCCAGGGCCGGCGGGTGTCTGTGGCGCCTGATAATTGTAGCTCAACAGCGCCGGCGCGAGCGTCTGCTCATTGGAGATATAGGTCCATTTCGGTGACTGATCGTAGAAGAAGAAACCCTGTTGAAGCCAGATCGGGTTGGTTGGATTGGTATGGGTGGGATCGGCCTTGTTCCACTTGTCCCAGATCCGGTCGATGTTGGCGTGGTGCGCAAAGAAAACCGGATCGAACGCGGCTGAACCCAGCACGCCCATATCGGGCTTCGGATTGTTGAAATCGACCGCCGGATCAGTCGTCCAGACGTGAACTCCGCCGTGCGGTCCCCCTTCGAGATTTCCCATCCCGATCTCCTGGTCGCTGCTGCCACCGAAATCCGCAAACGTTTTCGAGGTGAGGACGTGATTCATCATGGCAGGACCGACAAACCCGGCCGGAATAAGATCTTTCGGCCCGACACCGCGACTAGGGTCGTAGAGGGGATTGCCGGTGTCGCCCGGTTGCCCGTAAACATCGAAGGGAAAGAGATCGCGCCCCGGTGTGTCCCAGTCCCAGAACGGCAGGGCGAAGGTCGGGTCGCCGATAAGTGCGCCAAGTATCTGCTCATGGAAAAACAGGTATGCGCGATGCCACGGCAGAAACCACCAGCCGCCGTGGATTTCCTGGCCCCACAATCCGTCGAGCGCGCCGCTGCAATACCAGCAATGCACCTGGCCCTGGTGAAACCAGCCGCGCGGATCGTCCGGCTTCTGCCTGGTGAGGTCGCGCAATGCCGCGTACGCATTCTTGAGCCGCGTGATTTCGGCTGACGTGAGTTCGAACGCGCTCTTTCGGACCCGAACCGGGCCGCCGGTCGATGCGGTGAATCCAACCGGCTGGCCGGGCGGTATCGGCGGGACGCAGGCCTGCGGCACGGTGGCGCCGTTCTGCGCCCAGGCCTGGCTACCCGCAAATGCCACAGCTCCGGCAGCAAGAGATCCCGCCAGGAAATGACGGCGCCGAATGCCACTTCGCGCGATGAGGAGGCGGTCGCTCTGGGGACGACGATGGTCGGTCATGATAACCCTCCCGATGGAACGATTTTGGTTCGCAGGACTGCTGAAACGTCAACAGCGAACAATATCGTTAGAATAATACCATAGGTTGTATATCACGGCAAACCCGCGGCAACGTAAATGCTGTTGACGCATCGACGGTCGATTTGGGCGTGACGCCCGGTATTGCGCCTTACAACGTCACCACGATCTTGCCGAGGTGCTTGTTGGCTTCCATGTGCTCGAATGCCTTGCCGATATCGTCGAAGGCAAACACCTTGTCGATCGGCAGTTGCAGTTTTCGCGACTCCACGGCGCCCCAGATGTCCTTGCGGACTTCGGTAAAAATCTCGCGGATTTCCTCGATCGAGCGGGTGCGGAAGGTAACGCCGATATAGCTGATGCGGCGCGCCGCGTGCAGATCGAAATTGAAATCGCCGTGGGTGCCGCCGAGCCGGCCGACATTGACGATGCGGCCCAGGACCTTGGTGGCCTTCAGGTTCTGATTGGCGACCGGCCCCGAGATCTGGTCGACGATCAGGTCGACGCCTTCACCGTTCGTCGCCTTCAACACCTGGTCGACCCAGCCGGGATCACTGGAATCCACCGCGAGGTCGGCGCCGAAATCCTTCAGCCGTCCGCGCCGCATCGCGTCGGTCGACGAGCCGATCACGGTTTTCGCGCCCTTGAGTTTTGCAATCTGCATCGCCATCAGGCCGACGCCGGAACTGGCGCCCTGGATCAGCACGGTCTGGCCGGGCTGCAGGGCGCCGTTGGTGACGACTGCGTTGTGCATGGTGGCGAGTGCGACGGGCAGGGTGGCTGCGTCCTCAAAACTCATATTGGCATTGGCGGGAACGTGGAACAGCCGGCCGTGATCGGCCAGTGTGTATTCCGCGAAAGCAGCGCCGCCGGAGCCCATCACCCGGTCGCCGACCACGACGCCCTTGGCGTCGGGGCCGATTTCGGCGACTTCGCCGGCCCATTCCATCCCGAGCACAGTACCGGCGCCGCCGGCACTGCCATGGACATGGCCCTTGGTCATGCCGAGGTCGGCGCGGTTGAGGCCGCAGGCGCGCACGCGCACCAGCACCTGGTGAGCTTTCGGCGTTGGCTTGGCAACGTCGGTGATCTCGGCGCCCTTGGCGCCGTAGACATAGGCCTTCATGCGATTTTTCTCTGCTGGTCGGAGATGTGCTGCAGCTATTCGGCGGCTTGTCGGTGGCCGCCGGACATCATGCCTGCGAGCCGGCCCTGAATGATGGCCTCGGCGTCGCGCATGATGCGCTCCACCAGTTCGGCGCAGGTCGGGATGTCGTGGATCAATCCCTGCACCTGGCCCGCCGACCAGATGCCTTCATCGGCATCGCCGGTCGCATAGACCATCTTGCCGCGCGCGCCGGCGACCAGCTCGCGGACATCCTCGAATTTGGCGCCTGCCTTTTCCATCTCGACCACCTTGGTGCTGATGGCGTTTTTGGCGACGCGCGAGGTGTTGCGCATGGTGCGGAAGATCAGCTCGGTCTCGCGCTCGTCATTGGCGACGATGCGCTCCTTCACCAGTTGATGGATCGGGCTCTCCTTGGTGCACATGAAGCGCGTGCCCATGTTGATGCCCTCGGCGCCGAGCGCCAGCGCCGCGACCAGGCCGCGGCCGTCGGCAAAACCGCCGGAGGCGATCATCGGTATCTTCACCTTGTCGGCGGCGGCCGGAATCAGGATCAGGCCGGGGGTGTCGTCCTCGCCGGGGTGGCCGGCGCATTCAAAGCCGTCGATCGAGATCGCATCGACGCCCATCCGTTCCGCCGACAGCGCGTGGCGGACGCTGGTGCATTTATGCAGCACGATGACGCCATGTTTCTTGAATTCGGTGACGTGTTCCTGCGGCTTGTTGCCGGCGGTCTCGACGACCTTGATGCCGCTTTCGATGATGGCCTGGCGGTATTCCGCGTAAGGCGGCGGCTTGATCGAGGGAAGAATGGTGAGGTTGACGCCGAACGGCTTGTCGGTGAGGTCGCGGCAGCGCGCGATTTCCTTGACCAGATCGTCGGGCGTCGGCTGCGTCAGCGCGGTGATCAGGCCGAGCGCGCCGGCATTGGCCACGGCTGCGACCAGCTCGGCGCGCCCCACCCACTGCATGCCGCCCTGGACGATCGGGTGTTCGACGCCGACGAGTTCGGTGAATCGCGTTTTGATCATGATCTGCCCTCTGTTTCCCCGGCGCGGAATATCGCGCGCCATCTTTTCTTGGATTTCGACGGCAGGATGCCGGTCCCACCGGCAAAAGTCCACCGGGCAGGGCAGGCCGCGTCATGCGGAAATAGCGGGCCACCGGCGGTGATTTGCAGGCCTGTGGCGTTGCTACGCGATGACGGGATCGAATGAACCGCTGCTCTTTCGCGAGCGGAGAACAAGATTCAGCAAGAGATCATTTGCCGGAATTGATCAAATCAAAACCGGGAGCTTCAACGGAAGAAATGCGGATCAGGCGGCAAAGACGGTTTGCGTGGCCATGGCCTCGTCGTCGAACGCGGTCGAGATATCGCGGATGCTGATGACGCCGATCAGGCTGTAATTGTCGATCACGGGCAGATGGCGGATATGGTTCTTGTTCATGACATGACGCACGTGTTCGAGCGTGTCGGTGGAGCTGCATGACACCAGCTCCTGCACCGAGATCAGTTGCGAGACTTTCAGGTTGACGCCGGCAGCACCATGCTCGGCAATGGCGCGAACCACGTCGCGTTCGGTGAACATGCCGACCGCCGTATTGCCCTCGGTCCGGACCACGTCCTTGACCACGAGCGCGCTGATGTTGCTGGCGCGCATGAGCTGGGCGGCAATGCCCACGGTTTCGTTCATCCGAACCGTCGCAACACGCGCCGTCTTCTTGCGCAGGATGTCTCCGACTTGCATCGCAACCTCCTTCTGGTAACCGCCCTTTGGGCTTCTGATAGTATAATCTTGGTATACATTATGCCAATTGTCAACGCGGAATCTTTCAGATCGCTTGTCCGATGATCGGCAAGAAGTGGCAGGTTTACTGACGTTTCTTCCGATTCATCGGCGCGTGCCGCCTTGATGGCACGTCCACAAATGGCCGCTCAAAAATGCACAGGTATACCAGCGGGAACGCGGCATGACGCAAAACGCGCGCTCATCGTGGGACGCGCGCGCGCTTCGTAGCAGAGCAATGTGACGGGGGTGTCAGGCGGCGGCGGTCCGGGTTCCCCGCAACCGGGTAATGCCTTCCTGGATCGCCGACCAGAACAGCGCGATCAATCCCAGCACCATGATCGTCGAGACCAGCGGGTTCGAGAAGAAGATGCCGAGCGAGCCCTGCGATCCCAGCAGCGACTGCCGGAACGCCTCTTCCGCCTTGTCGCCGAGCACGATGGCCAGCACCAGCGGGGCGAGGGGGTAGCTGCACTTCTTCAGGAGGTAGCCGACGACGCCGAACACCAGCATCAGCATCACGTCGAAGGTGCTCGAGTGAACCGAGTAGGCGCCGATCGCGCAGAGCACCAGAATGAGCGGCGCGATGATGCTGAACGGCACCCGCAGGATCGCGGCGAAGATCGGCACGCAGGTCAGCACCACGATCAGGCCGAACAGATTGCCGAGATACATCGAGGCGATCAGGCCCCAGACGAATTCCTTCTGCTCGACGAACAGCATCGGGCCGGGCTGCAGGCCCCAGATCAGCAGGCCGCCGAGCAGCACGGCAGCCGTCGGCGAGCCGGGCACGCCGAGCGACAGCATCGGCAGCAGGGCCGCGGTGCCGGCGGCATGCGCCGCGGTCTCCGGGGCGATCACGCCTTCGATCTCGCCCTTGCCGAAATTGTTGCCGTTCTTCGAAACCCGCTTGGCGATGCCGTAGCTCATGAACGACGCGGGCGTGGCACCCGCCGGCGTGATGCCCATCCAGCAGCCGATGAAGCAGGAGCGCAGCATGGTCAGCCAGTATCTGGGCAGGTTCTTCCAGGTCTGCAGCACGACCTTCAGATCGATCTTTGCCTTGCCGCCCTTGAAGGCCAGTCCTTCTTCCATCGTGATGAGGATTTCGCCGATGCCGAACAGGCCGATGACGGCGATCAGGAAGTCGAAGCCGTTGAGCAATTCGGTGAACCCGAAGGTCAGACGCAATTGCCCGGTGATGGAGTCGAGGCCGACAGCGGCCAGCGCAAAGCCCATCATCATCGCCGCGATGGTCTTGAATGGCGGTTCCTTGCTGAGGCCGACGAAACTGCAGAACGCCAGGAAATACACCGCGAATTTCTCCGCCGGTCCGAACTGCAGCGCGAAGCTCGCGACCAGCGGCGCCACCAGCGTGATCATGATGACGGCGAACAACGCGCCGACGAACGAGGAGGTGAAGGCGGCGGTCAGGGCCTCACCGGCCTTGCCCTGCTGCGCCATCGGATAGCCGTCGAAGGTCGTCGCCACCGACCATGGTTCGCCGGGGATGTTGAACAGGATCGAAGTGATGGCGCCGCCGAACAACGCGCCCCAGTAGATGCAGGACAGCATGATGATGGCCGACGTCGGCGGCATGCTGAAGGTCAGCGGCAGCAGGATCGCGACGCCATTGGCACCGCCCAGTCCCGGCAACACGCCGATGATGACGCCGAGCACGATGCCGAGCAGCATCACCATGATGTTGAAGGGCTGCAGCGCCACGGCGAAGCCGTGAAAAAGATTGACGATTTCTTCCATGGTGTAAGTCCTGCGACCCTGAGCTGACGCTTATTGAGCTGACGCTTGTGACGACTCTGACGTCAGATGCCGAGCCATTCCTCGATCGGTCCTTTGGGAAGCGGGACCATGAAGTAACGTTCGAAAATGAAGTAGGTGATGATCGGCATGCCGAACGCCACGCCGAGCACCGTCACCCAGCGGTATTTACCGAGCCATCGCATGAAGTAGCCGATGAAAACGATCGAGGCGAGGTACAGCCCGGTAAACGGCATCGAGCCGACATAGATCGCGGTGGGGATGACGACGCTCATGACCTGGCGAAGCTGTCCCCACTCGGCGAACAGTCCATCATCGGCGCTGCGCAGCACGTGCAACAGGTTGATCGCGCTGGAGACGACGATGAAGAGCCCGATGTAGAACGGAAAGAAGCCGGCGCGCGGACCCTCCGCGCCCCAGTTGATTCCGGCCTTCAGGCTGCCGATGATCACGACAACCCCGAAGAGCGCGATCAGCACCGCGGTGCCGGCTTCCACGATCCTGTGCTTGGGGCCGGCAGCGTGTGAGCTATTGGTGGTCATGAAAACTCCATGCGGAATCGCAGCTTCGCATTCGCAGCCGTTCCTGCGTCACGCGTTCGTCAGTACTCTCAGTTTAAGGGATCAGTTTCCGGGGTTGAGGAAACCGGCCTCTTTCATCAGAACTTCGTGGCGCTTTTCCTCGACCTCGACCCACTTGGCGTAGTCTGCCCCGGTCAGGAAGGTCGTGTTGAAGGCGCCGCTTTTCATGAAGTCCTGCCACTCGGGAGTGGCGCGCACCTTCTTGAACAGCTCGATGTAGTAGTCGACCTGGTCCTTGGTGGCCCTGGGTGACATGAAGATGCCGCGCAGCATCAGGTATTCCATGTCGAGGCCCTGCGATTTGCAGGTTGGAATGTCCTTCCAGGCCTTGCCGTCGGCGATCGGCTCGTCATAGGCCATCTGCTTGCCGTCGAACACGCAGAGCGGACGAAGTTTGCCGCCGCGCCACTGCGCAACCGCCTCGATCGGATTGTTGACGGAGGAATCGACGTGGTTGCCGACCAGCTGAACGGCGACTTCGCCGCCGCCCTTGTAGGGAATGTAGGTGAACTTGGTGCCGCTGGCCTTTTCGACCGCGACCGTGATGATCTGGTCTTCCTGCTTCGATCCGGTGCCGCCCATCTTGATGCTGCCGGGGGGCGCCTTCTTCACGGCGTCGATGTATTCCTTGACGTCCTTGTACGGCTTCTCGGCATTGACCCAGAGCACGAATTCGTCGAGCGCCAGCATCGCGACCGGCGTCAGGTCCTTCCAGTTGAAGGGAATGCCGGTTGCGAGCGGTGTCGTGAACAGGTTCGACAGGGTGATGATGATCTTGTGGGGGTTGTTCGCCGATGACTTGACGTCGAGAAAGCCCTCGCCGCCGGCGCCGCCGGACTTGTTGATGACGACCAGCGGCTGCTTCATCAGATTGTGCTTGGTGACGATGCCCTGAATCGTGCGCGCCATCTGGTCGGCGCCGCCGCCGGTACCGGCGGGTACGATGAATTCAACCGGGCGAACCGGCTCCCAGGCCGCAGAGGCCATGCCGCCGGTGCAAAGTACGGCAACCGTAGCCAGCGCAACACGCAGAACAGAACTCTTCATGTCTCTCTCCCAATGCATCCAAGCGCGCCGGTCTTGGCCGGCTTTGCCATCAACTGATTCCGGGCAGCCTTGAGGCCTTGTCCCGGTCGATCGTATCGCAGAGATTGTTCCTGCGAGACGGTTGCCAGTCAGAATTGTACGAGGGATCTTCCAGCGTGGCATCCGCAATTTTCGGAGTATTTTGGATTTCGAATGGGTAGCACGATCGACGCCTGATCATATTCCCCGAAGGTAGTGGCGGTCCTGCGGACCAGCCGTTCCGAACCTTGCCGCCTGATTGCCCTCCATGCTGCGCTCTGTTGTTGCCGCGCTAACGCGAACATATTGGTATGCGATATGCCAGAGTGCAAACGAATAGTCCGTCCGGATTGACGGTAGGCCAATTTGTCGCAGTTGCAAGTCCGGTGTTGCTCAAACCTTGGCCAAAGGTGAGCGAACACAGCGTTGAAGACCAGGATCGAGTCGAAGCCATTCGCGAGATCCGGTGCGCTGTCAGCCGAGCCGCCGCGCGACTCCGCATCCGATCGGGGATGTTTAGGTATACGAAATGCCAGCCGAAGGCGTGCGCCGGCAACTCGCCATACCTGATCCACGAAAAGGCCGCCGGAACGCCCGGCGGCCTTTGAAAATCGCTGCTTGCGGAGCCGCCTATTCGGCAGCGACCTTGCGCGGCGGGTCGAGCGCGCCGGAATCGTGGATCTCGGCGACCTGGTGATCGCTGAAGCCGAGCACCTGGCGCAGGATTTCGTCGGTGTGTTCGCCGAGCAGCGGCGAACGGGTCACCTCGGTCGGTGAGTCCGACATCTTGATGGGGTTGCCGACCGAGAAATACTTACCGCGCTCGGGATGGTCGACCTCGACCACGGTGCCGGTGGCGCGCAGCGACTGATCCTCGATCAATTCCTTCATCGACAGGATCGGGCCGCAGGGGATGTCGTCCTTGTTGAGGATGTCCATCGCCTCGAATTTTGTCTTCGTCATCGTCCACTGTTCGATGCGCGCGAAGATGGCGTTGAGGCGCGACAGCCGGGCCGGGGGCTTGGCGTAATCCGGATGGGTCTTCCAGCCGGGCTCGCCGATCACGTCGCAGATCTTCTCCCACACCGGCGCCTGGGTGATGAAGTAGATGTAGGCATTGGGATCGGTCTCCCAGCCCTTGCACTTCAGGATCCGGCCGGGCTGGCCGCCGCCGGAATCATTGCCGGCGCGCGGCACCGCGTCGCCGAACGGAATGCCTTCGCCGAACTGGCTGTATTCCTTGAGCGGGCCGTGGGCGAGGCGCTGCTGATCGCGCAATTTGACGCGCGCCAGATTGAGCACGCCGTCCTGCATCGCGGCGGTGACCTTTTGGCCCTTGCCGGTGACGGTGCGCTGATAAAGTGCTGTGACGATGCCGAGCGCGAGATGCAGGCCGGTGCCGCTGTCGCCGATCTGCGCGCCGGTGACCAGCGGCAGTCCGTCGCGAAAGCCCGTGGTCGAGGCGGCGCCGCCGGTGCACTGCGCGACGTTTTCGTAGACCTTGCAATCCTCGTACGGGCCCGGGCCAAAACCCTTGATCGAGGCCACGATCATTTTCGGATTGATGCTCTGGATCTTCTCCCAGGGAAATCCCATGCGATCGAGCACGCCGGGGCCGAAGTTCTCCACCAGCACGTCGCAGCTCTTGATCAGCGCGGTCAGGACTTCCTTGCCCTTGGGGTTCTTGGTGTCGAGCGTGATCGAGCGCTTGTTGTGGTTGAGCATGGTGAAATACAGGCTGTCGACGTTCGGCACGTCCTGCAGCTGGCCGCGCGTGATGTCGCCGACGCCGGGGCGCTCGACCTTGATCACGTCGGCGCCGAACCATGCCAGCAACTGCGTGCAGGTCGGCCCGGACTGGACGTGGGTGAAATCGAGAATGCGAACGCCCTTCAGCGCCTTTGTCATGGTCTTGCTCCTCAGGTCTCAGATCTATTGTGTTGTCGTCATGCCCGCGAAGGCGGGCATCCAGTAATCACCATCGCTTCAGTCGATAGTCCGGTGGCTACTGGATCCCCGCCTTCGCGGGGATGACGCCGATGGGTGATAGCGTTATTTCTTCTTCAGCTTGCTTTGCGGGTTGAGGTTGCCGATGCGGCCGCTCTCGCTGCCGGCGGCCGGGTCCAGCACCGCGTTGATCAGGGTCGGCTTGCCGGAATCCATCGCCGCGTTGACGGCGCGCTTCAGTTCGTCCGGCGAGGTCGCGTTGACGCCGACGCCGCCGAAGGCTTCCATCATCTTGTCGTAGCGCGCGCCCTTGACGAACACGGTGGGCGCGGGATCCGAACCCGCCGGATTGACGTCGGTGCCGCGATAGATGCCGTCATTGTTGAAGACGACGATGCAGACCGGCAGATTGTAACGGCAGATGGTTTCGACCTCCATGCCGGAGAAGCCGAAGGCCGAGTCGCCTTCGACGGCGAGCACCGGCTTGCCGGTCTCGATGGCGGCGGCGATGCAATAGCCCATGCCGATGCCCATGATGCCCCAGGTGCCGACGTCGATGCGCTTGCGCGGCTGGTACATGTCGATGATGCCGCGCGCCAGATCGAGCGTATTGGCGCCTTCGTTGACCAGGATGGCGTCCGGCCGCTCCTTGATGACGGTGCGAAGCACGCCGAGCGCGCCGTGATAATCCATCGGCGAGTTGTTGTTCATCAGCCGCGGCGCCATCTTGGCGACGTTCTCGTCACGCTTCTTGGTGACAGCAGCAGTCCAGTCCGACGGCGGAGCCGTCCAGCTTCCGCCCATGCCCGTGAGCAGTGCCGCGACGCAGGAGCCGATGTCGCCGACCACCGGAGCGACGATCTCGACGTTGGAGTCCATTTCCTTCGGCTCGATGTCGATCTGGATGAATTTCTTCGGGGCGTCGCCCCAGCTCTTGCCCTTGCCGTGCGACAGCAGCCAGTTCAGCCGCGCGCCGATCAGCATCACGACGTCGCTGTCCTTCAGCACGGTCGAGCGCGCCGCACCGGCGCATTGCGGATGGGTGTCGGGCAGCAGGCCCTTGGCCATGCTCATGGGCAGGAACGGAATGCCGCTCTTCTCCACCATGCTGCGGATCGCGTCATCGGCCTGCGCGTAGGCGGCGCCCTTGCCGAGGATGATCAGCGGACGCTTGGCTCCCTTCAGCACGTCGAGCGCGCGCTTGATCGCATCGGGCGCGGGGATCTGCGCGGGCGCCGCATCGATCACCTTGACCAGCGACTTCCGTCCGGCTTCGGCGTCCATCACCTGTCCGAACAGTTTTGCGGGCAGATCGAGATAGACGCCGCCCGGGCGTCCCGAAACGGCGGCGCGGATCGCACGCGCGAGGCCGATGCCGATGTCGGCGGCGTGCAGCACGCGGAACGCGGCCTTGCACAGCGGTTTTGCAATGGCGAGCTGGTCCATTTCCTCGTAGTCGCCCTGCTGCAGATCGACGATCTCGCGCTCGGACGAGCCCGAGATCAGGATCATCGGGAAGCAGTTGGTGGTGGCGTGCGCCAGCGCGGTGAGGCCGTTGAGAAAGCCGGGGGCCGAGACGGTGAGGCAGACGCCGGGCTTCTTGGTCAGGAAGCCCGCGATCGAGGCGGCGTAGCCGGCGGCCTGCTCGTGGCGGAACGACAGCACGCGGATGCCGGCAGCCTGCGCGAGGCGGCCGAGATCGGTGATGGGGATGCCCGGCACGCCGTAGATCGTGTCGATGCCGTTCAACTTCATCGCGTCGATGACGAGGCTGAAGCCGTCCGTCAGTTCCTGTTCTTCCGCTTCTGCCTTGAGTGCTGCTTCGGCCATGGTTTCCTCCCGAATTCCTTCTTCAGTCCAGATAGTCGGCGTGCTTGGCCACATGCTCGGCGAGGCCGAACGCATGTTGGCGCACCAGGTCCTCGGCGCGCTCGGTGTCGCGCGCCTCGAGGGCGTGGATGATGTTCATGTGGTCGCGGATCGAGCGTTCGACGCGGTCGTCCTCGCCGATCGTGGCGCCGCGGATCATGCGCATGTGGGTGAACAGGTTTACCGCCAGCTGGATCAGCGCGTTGTTGCCGCTGAGCTGGATCAGCGCCTGGTGGAAGGCGATGTTGACCTCGGAATATTCGTCGAGCTTGGCGTGCAGCTTGTCGCCCTCGAAGGTCGAGAACATGCGCCCGAGACCCGCGATATCCTCGTCGCTCGCGCTCTCGGTGATCAGGCGCGCCGCCATGCTCTCCAGCGCCGCCCAGGCCTGGATCAGCTCGATCACCTCGCGCTTGGTCTTGCGCACGACGTAGATGCCGCGCCGCGGCACCGAGCGCACGAAGCCCTCGCGCTCGAGCTGGGCCATCGCCTCGCGCACCGGCGTGCGCGAGATGCCGAAGTCCTGCGCGAGCTGGCGCTCGTCGAGCCGGATGTCAGTGCGCGAACGGTAGATGTCCGAAGACACGATGACGTTGCGCAAGGCCGCGTAGGCCTTGTCCTTGAACGTCTCCCGACTGTCGATCGGGGCAACCACCAGACGCGTTTCGCTCATGGCGATGTCTTGTTTCCCTCCCAGAGCCGGCCCCCACCGGCTGGATACATT
>CALROE020000008.1:0-16739 GCA_943369715.1 Bradyrhizobium ivorense | reverse complement strand
TACGCCGGGGGCGAGGCGATTTCCCGCATCGTCGCGGATTTCGATCTCGACATGGGCGACCGGGCGGCCAGTCGATCCGATTTTTTCGATCTCGCAGCCGGGCTCCATGAAAGTATCGCCGCCGACGGTTTCGGTCAGTCCGTAGGCATCGATGTAACGGGCATTGGTGAAATATTGCGAGAAGGCGCGAATGCGCGCCTCCGGCGTTTTCTCGCCGCCGCCGATCGCCCATCGCAGGCTGGAGACGTCATGGCGTTCGCGATCGGGACAGCTGAGGATCGCGGTCGTCATGACGGGCGCCAGCCACGCCGCGTTGAGCCGGTCCGTCTCGATCGCGGCGAGGCACTGCGCGGCGTCGAAATCGCGCTGAATGGACAGCATTCCGCCCTGCCACAGCACGGCAATGCCCGGCAGATCGAGCGCGCCGACGTGATAGAGCGGGCCGGCCACCAGCAAGCGGGTGTCGCGGCTGAGGCCCAGCACCAGCACCTGGTCGGCCGATTTCCAGTAGAAATTCTCGTAACTCAGCATCACGCCCTTGGGCCGGTCGGTGGTGCCGGAGGTGTACATCAGCCGCATCAGGTCAGACGGAAGCCGGGGATGCGCCGCGGCCGGCGCGGCCTCGGGTGCAAGCCGGGTGGCGTCGGCCTGTGCCGCCGCATCGACCAGGACGACGGGGGCGGGCCCTGCCGCGGTGGTGCCGAACTCCTCGTCGGCGATGAGGATGCGCGCACCGGCGTTCTCGACGATGTAGGCGATTTCGTCGGACGCCAGCCGGTAGTTGATCGGAAGGAAGATCGCGCCGATATGGCTCGCCGCGAAGGCGATTTCCAGAAACGCCGCGCTGTTCTTCATCAGGACCGCGACCACGTCGTTCGCGCCGATCCCGCGCGAGGCCAGCCACCCGCCGACCCTCCGAATTTGTCCGTCGAATGCGGCGTAGCTGATTTCTTCGCCGCGATACTTCAGCGCACAGCGCTCCGGCGTGCGCCGGGCGTGAAATGCGGTGAAGCTCGACAAATTGATCATGAGCCGCCAGAACTAGGATATCGGCAATGGTGAATTCTGACTCGTAATTCATTTATGCCTTGACGTCATCCCGTTTTCTCTGAAATTCTGATTCCCATGGGGACGACAGATCCCCGCCAGGGATTGAGAAGACGCAAACCCACCGAGGAGGGAATAATGACGAAATCCCGCAAATCCGGCATCAGCCGGCGTTCGGCGCTGGCGCTGATGGGTGGCACCGCGGCGACGATCGCGTCACCATGGGTGGCAGGCGCGCAGGCCAAGACCATCAAGATTGGAATGCCGACCATCCTGTCGGGCCGCGTCGCGCAACTCGGAACCTCTTCGCGCAACGGCATCATGGTCGAGGTCGACAAGGTCAACGCATCAGGGGGACTGGCCGGCCGCCCCATTGAAATGGTCATCCGCGATTCCAAGGGGCAGCCGCAGGAAGCGGCCCGCGTGGCGCGCGAACTCGTCAACACGGATGGCTGCGAACTTCTGATCGACGCGGAAGCATCCTCGGGCGCGTTCGCCGTGCATGAAGTCGCGCGCGACCTCGGGGTTTTCTGCATCCACACCAACTCCGAAACCTCCTCGCTGACGGCCGATCCGAAGCAGCACATCCCGAACGCCTTCCGCACCGCGCGGCAGGGGGTGCACGATTCGATCGTCGGCGGCGGTTATGCCGCGGCCATCGCCAAGGCCAAGGGATTGAAGAAGTGGGCGACCTGTTCGCCGGACTATGCCTACGGCCGCGACACCACCGGCGAGTTCGTCTATTACCTCAAGAAGTTCGCGCCCGATGTCGAAGTCATCAGCGAGGCCTGGCCGAAGCTGTTCCAGCCCGACTATACCGAGGTCGTGACCAAGATCCTGCAGGCCAAGCCGCAGGCGCTGTATTCGGCGCTGTGGGGCGGCGATCTCACTTCCTACATCGACCAGGCCAACATCTACGCGCTGTTCACCCAGATGGAAGTGTTTGCGGTTAACATGGCCGACTATACCGCGCTGACCGTCGTCAAGAACCTGCCGAAAGGCATTCATTCCGGCAACCGCTACATCAAGACCTATCCGGCGACGGCGGAAAACGCCGCTTGGGGTGATGCCTACAAGGCGAAGTTCAATGAATACCCGACCAACTGGTCGTGGGAGAACGCAACCGCGATGATGCTGATTGCGGCAGCCTCGAAGAAGGCCAATTCGGCCGACGGCAAGAAACTGGCGGAGGCGATGAAGGGCCTGACCATCAAGTCGCCGTTCGGTGCCGACGGCACGGTGACGATGCGGGCCGAGGATCATACCCTGATCGGCTACGCCATCGGCTGGGGCACCACGATTCCCGGCGAGCCCTATGTTCCCGAAGTGAAGAGCGGCGACTGGAAGCAGATTCTGGCACTCGAAGCCGAATGGAAGAAGACCAAAGGCTACACCTGACGGATTCGAGCAGCCGGAGCCGCATCGCGGCCTCCGCGCTCGATCGAACGATTTCTCGTTGACCCAATCCGGCCAGCCGTAACGGACATTTTCCTTGGATATCGACGCGCTCACCGGCTGTCTCGCCAGCGCCGCCTGCCTGGTGACGCAAACCACCAGCGGCCTCATCATCGGAATGCTGCTGTTTCTGGTAGCGGTCGGGCTGACGCTGATCTTCGGCGTGCTCAAGGTGGTGAATTTCAGCCACGGCGCGTTCTACATGTTCGGCGCCTATTTCGCCATGACGGCCTATCAGCTCACCGGCAGTTTCGTGCTGGCGATGCTGGTTGGTGCCGCCGGCACCGCGATCCTTGGCCTCGTCTTCGAACGCGTCTTCATGAGCCGGGTCTACGGCAACGACGTGCTGATGCAGCTTCTGGTCTGCTATGCCTTCGTTCTGATTTTTGACGACGTGGTGAAGATCGTTTGGGGACCGGAATTCCGCTCGATGGGAATGCCCACCGCCTTCCAGATCCCGCCGCTGTTCATCGCCGGTGGCGTGGTGCCGCCCTATTATCTGCTGCTGATCGGGGTGGCGCTCGCCGTCGCCGCAGTGCTCGGGCTCGGTCTTGCCCGCACCAGGGTCGGCAAGGTGATCAGGGCCGCCGCGCATAATCCGGGCATGGTGTCGGCGCTCGGCATCAACACCGGGCTGATCTATGGCGGGGTGTTCGCGCTGGGCGGCATGCTGGCCGGACTCGCCGGCGCGCTTGCCGCACCGGTGCGGTCGCTGACGCCGGGCATGGGGTTTTCCGTCCTGATCGAATCCTTCATCGTCACCGTGATCGGCGGCATGGGCTCGATCCTCGGAGCGTTGATCGGCGCGCTGCTGATCGGCCTGATCCGGTCGTTCGGGTCGCTCGGATTCCCGCTCTTCACCGAAGGCCTGATGTATCTGTTCATGGTGATCGTGCTGGTCGCCCGGCCCACCGGCCTGTTCGGCAAGGAAGTGGCATGACCGAACTGCAGGCCGAACATGGCGAAGGCCTGAGCGCGCCGCCGATCGAGGTGAAATCGAAGCGCCTGCGCTATATCGACCTGGTGATCGCGATCGCCGCCTTTGCCGTGCTGGCGAGCCTGCCGTTCCTGTTCAGCAGCAAGGCGCTGCTTGATTTCGTGATTCGCTGCGCGGCGTTCGGCCTGTTCGCCACCTCGCTCAACCTGCTGGTCGGCTATACCGGCATGATTTCGTTCGGGCACGGCATGTTCTTCGGGCTCGGCGCCTACGGCTTCGGCCTGATCATGCAACGCACCGGCGTGCCGGTCCCGGTTGCCTTCCTCGGCACGCTCGCTCTCACGGCGGTGGTTGCGACCGTGATCGGCGCCATCTGCGTGCGGCTGAAGGAGATCTACTTCGCCTTCGTCACGCTGGCGTTTCAGATGCTGATCCACAGCATCATCCTGTCATGGGTATCGCTGACCGGCGGCGATCAGGGCCTGCGCGGCGGCGTTCCACGCCCAAAATTTTTCGGCATCGATCCGACCAACCATGTTCATCTGTACATCATGAGTTGCGCATTGCTAGTGATCGGACTGCTGCTGATGCGCCAGATCGCGCAATCGCCGTTCGGCTACACCTTGCGCATGATCCGCGACAATGCCAGCCGCGCCAGCTTCATCGGTATCGACGTCTGGCGCGCCAAATTGACCATCTTCGTGCTTTCGGCGGTATTCGCCTCCACCGGCGGCATCATCATGTGCCTGTTCGTATCGGGGGCTTATCCTGAGTTCGCCTACTGGACGATTTCGGGCGAGGGCATCTTCATCAACCTGCTGGGAGGCGTCACCACTTTCCTCGGCCCGATGGTCGGCACCGTGCTGCTGCTGACCCTCAACGACACAGTCACACGCCTGACCGAGCATTATGGAATCGTGCTCGGCATCGTCATCCTGTTTTTCGCCATTGGGCTGCGAAAGGGCCTGATGGATTTCGCCGTCGAATGGTACGAAGCCCGGCGAGGGGACAAGGAGCGCGCGCGATGAATGGTTCGGCCAGGCGTGTCAGTGTCGTGACCGGCGGCGCCAGCGGCATCGGTGCGGCCTGCGTCCGCGAACTCGCCGGTGCCGGCGACCTGGTCGTGGTGGCCGACCGCGACATGGCAAAGGCGCAAGCCGTGGCGGCGGAATTCGGCGGTCGCGCCTATGCAGTCGATGTCGCAGATGAGCAGGGCGTCGAGGCCTGTGCAGGGGCGATCGAACGGGAGTGCGGTGCGGTCGACGTTCTCGTCAACAGTGCTGGCATCATCCAGGTGCCGGTGCGACCGCACGATCTGCCGATGACCGCCTGGGACGACGTCGTCCGCGTCGATCAGCGCGGAACCTATGTGGCTTGTGTGGCCTTTGCGCGAGGCATGATCGCGCGCCGGCGCGGCAGCATTGTCAACATTGCGTCGATAGCCGGCATGCGCTCGATGCCGCTGCACGCCTATGCGCCGGCCAAAGCGGCTGTGATCGCCATTACCGAATGCCTCGCGGCGGAATGGGGACCTTCCGCGGTGCGCGTCAATGCGGTATCGCCCGGCTACACGCTCACTCCCGCCTTGAAGAACGCGATCGACCGCGGCGAGCGCGACACCTCGGCGCTGACCGCCAATGCGGCGCTGCGCCGGCTGGTGCATCCCGCCGAAATCGCTCGCGTGGTGGCGTTTGTGGCCTCCGATGCGGCCTCCGCGATGACGGGTGTTAACGTGCCGGTCGATTGCGGCTGGCTGGCCGGGACCTCGTGGAGCACCTATGGCGGCCTGCGGGAGGCGAACGTCTAGCCATGCTGGAAGTCCAAAACCTCTGCAAGTCGTTCGGCGGCGTCAAGGCGGCCGACGACATTACCTTGACTTTTGCCGATGGTTCGCTGACCGCGGTGATCGGCCCCAACGGGGCCGGCAAGAGCACGTTTTTCAATCTGATCACGGGTGCGCTGAAGCCCGACACCGGCCGCATCCTGCTCGACGGCGTCGATATGGCCGGACGGTCGCCACCCGACATCGCGCGTCATGGCATCGGCCGCGCCTTTCAGGTCGCGAGTATCTTCCCCTCGCTCACGGTGCATGAAACCATGCTGGCGGCGGTGGGCGCCGTGCAGCGCCGCGCCGGCATCCTGTACCGGCGCTTTCCGCTCCCTGAAACCCGCGACCGCGCCGAATATGCCATGGAGCTGCTCGGCCTCGCCGGCAAGCGCAACCGCACCGCGGCGACACTGTCGCATGGCGACCAGAAACTGCTCGATATCGCGCTGGCGCTGGTGCTCGATCCGCAGCTGCTGCTGCTCGACGAGCCGACCGCCGGCATGGGCACCGAAGAACGCTGGCGGATGATCGACAAGGTCCGCGAGCTGTGGGAGCGCGAGAAGATCACGGTGGTCTTCATCGAGCACGACATGGACATCGTCTTCAAGATCGCGCCGGAGATCGTGGTGCTGTGCTATGGCCGTATTCTCGCCACCGGCACCCCGGATGCGATCCGGCAAAACCCCGCCGTGATCGAGGCCTATCTCGGCACCGAACACCACGCCGAGGCCACATGAGCACGGAGCCGGTCGTCCAGGTCGAGGGTCTCGATGTCTATTACGGCACCAGCCAGATTCTGTTCGGCGTCGACCTTTCGGTGCGGCCCGGCGAGACCATGGCGCTGCTGGGCCGCAACGGCGCCGGCAAGTCGACCACCATGAAGGCGATCATGGGACTGGCCCCGGCGCGGCGCGGCAAGGTGATGCTGCGCGGCCGCGACGTCACCGGCTGGATGCCTCATCACATCGCGCGTGCCGGCCTCGGCTTCGTGCCGGAAGACCGCCAGATCTTCCCCGAGCACACCGTCGAGGACAATCTGGTCATCGGGCACAAGAAAGGTCCCGAAGGCCAGGATGAATGGCCGATCAGGCGCATCTACGACATATTTCCGTTGCTGGAGCCGCTGCGCTACCGCATTGCCGGCCGGCTGTCGGGCGGCGAACAGCAGATGCTGGCGATCGCCCGCACCTTGATGGGCAACCCGGCGCTGCTGTTGCTCGACGAGCCCAGCGAAGGCCTCGCGCCGATCATCGTGCAGCGGATCGGTGAATTGCTGCAGCAATTGCGCAGCACTGGGGCGACGGTGCTGCTCGCCGAGCAGAATATGCATTTCTGCCTCGGATTGGCGAGCCACGCGACCGTTATCGACAAAGGCCAGATCGTCTATACGGCGACGATCGGGGAACTTAAAGCCAATGACGACATTCGCCAGCGCTATCTGGCACTGTAGTCACAACGGCTCCGGTCGATATTCCATAACATCGCATGTGCGAATCCAGTGTCAGCCGAAAAGGCCCAGCACCGTCCGGCCGATCGCAACGGCCGTCACCAGGCTCACCGTGAACAGCGCCAAAAGCGTGATCAGCATCAGCACGAAGCCAGGCCATTTGCCGAAGGCCGCCGCCACCAGTGGCGCCTGGGCCAAAATCTCGGCGAGACCGTGCAGCGAACCGCGGTTGCCTGACAGTGCCTTCTTCATGGCTACCTCTCTTTCCGGAGGTCACAATAGAGATCACTGATTTGCCCGACGTGTCGAGTCAAAAGTTCGGTATTTCAGAAGTTAGAAATCGGATGGAACCGGCAAGACGGAGGCCCGCCCGCCGCGGGTAGCCAGTTCGGGCGGCTAAGTCTTCTTCACAATCTGAAATCCACCGGCCTCAAGATCCTTCAGGATAGCCTTGGTGATATGCGAACTCTGCTCGGGCGGTATCCATTCATAATCCAGGTTCGGGCCGACATCTCCCTCGGGATATTTTACGAAAGCGGTATGAATGGCGTTCGTGATCAGTTTCTCGATCGTTTTACCTGACATTTTGTCTCTCCATTCTCGACAGACATAGTCTCATGCCAAGCGATCAATCCGTGAGCGCTTTTGCGATTCGGGTTAGTCTATCGTCTATGGCCGCAATCTGGCTCTTCAGGGCCTCCAGCAGAGGCCCGGAGGCGGGGTCCAGGACACCGATTGGCGTACCACAGCCGGAGCACTGAACGACCGCGAGCTTATGGCTCTCGCCCATCGGTGTGAACATTGCAACTTCAAAACTATGCCCGGCACACTTCACGCAGGTTGAGACTGCCATCTCTCGATCTCCTACTCTTGGCGGGGACCTGTCTTGATAACCGTCGCAAGGGCCAGTTCGCCAGGCGGATAGACGGATTCGCTCGGATCATTCAATAAGGAGAATAATAGCGTCCACATCGACAGGAGCACCAATGGCATCAAGTAATAGGGTGTCGAGATAGCATGAGTGAGAAAAAATCCGAGATTTAAGACGATGTTGACAGCAACGATCGATGCGGCGGTCTTTTTGACGTTAACAGCGAGAGCGACGACGGACCAAATTGCGATCAAGAAAACAAGCGCACCTTGCATATCGCTGAAGTACTGCCGAGCGATGCTAAAGCTGAAATCTGGCGGCGTCGCGTCGACGGAGCTGTAGGTTGTTGCCAGAATGCTTCCGGCATTAATAGCATTCGAGACCAATGTCGGCACTAGCCCCACCAAGAATGCGGTTCCGAACAAAATCAACCGCACAATGTCATCCGACTTCGTCGATCGTGCGGCCAGCACCAGCAGGACTATGAAATAGCCAGCCGAGAGCAAAAGATTGGGAAGCCTGAATGAGACCGCCAATCCGAGCAACAGGCCGCCGGCGGCGGCAGCGATTGTCCGGTGCAATGACCTCGGGTGGTTTGCCAAGACGGCCGTTAGAAACCCGACGATCGCGCAAACGATCATGGTGGGCGCCATCGAGTAGCTGGCTTTCGAGGGGTTGATCATGAAGTAGATCGCGGCCGCGCCGATGATGCCTGAACCTACAATCGCAAGAGGCGGCCGAGTGGACCAGATGGCGAGGATTGCCGCGAAAAAGACCACTATGTTCGCAGCTGCGTAAAGGGGCACTCTCTGGAATCCGGCCGGGAAGATGGCCAGGGCTAGGCCAGTGCCGGGCGGATACTGGATGACGTTCTTTTCCCCTATGGGGGTATGGCACGGCGCGCGCGCCGGATCGTCCCAGGCCTGATAGCCGATCTCCCGCGCGAGGGTCGCGAAATACCGATCACCGTCGCGGGTTATATTGGTATCGAAGCCGCCGAGGCCAAAGCGCTGAAACAGATGCGCCTGGCGCAGATAGCAGATATCATCATACACGCCGGTCCGCTCGGTCCAGTTGCGCATCGTCCAGAAATTGGACGCCAGGACGCCCAGACAAAGGAAGCTGAATACCAGCTTCAATATGAAGGTTCTCGGCATTACGCGATGAGCCCCAGCTTCCAGATCGGCAGGTTATCTATTGTTCGCCTTCTGTCAAAAGGTCAACAAAGGGAGTGGATCGATGGCCAATTCACTAGTGGTGCGCAGGAGGAGTGAAGCGGCCCGGGTGGAAACGGTAGGGCTTGCAGCTCAGTATGTCCGCATGTCCACGGACTATCAGCGCTACTCAATTGAAAATCAGGCCGTCGTCATCGCAGCATACGCGCAGGCTCACAATCTCAGGATTGTCCGTACCTATGCCGACAAAGGCGAGAGCGGACTTAAGCTACGGAACAGACTCGGCCTGATCGAACTGCTGGATTATGTTCAGTCTGGCCACGCTGAGTTCGGCCATATCCTTGTGTTTGATGTGAGCAGATGGGGCCGGTTTCAGGATATCGATGAGAGTGCGCACTACGAATTCATCTGCAAGCGAGCCGGGATCAAGGTTGCGTATTGCGCCGAGCAGTTCGACAACGATGGAAGCCTGATCTCGAACATAGTGAAGAACCTGAAACGGGTGATGGCAGCCGAATATAGCCGGGAACTCTCCGCGAAGGTTCACGCCGGACAGTGCCGGTTTGCGAGCCTTGGATTCATGCTGGGCGGCAACGTCGGTTACGCGCTCCGGCGGGAGCTGGTGGACGCGAAACTGCAGTCAAAAGGAATACTCAGGAACGGTGACCGGAAGTACCTCCTTACGGATCACGTCCGGGTGCGACCCGGTCCGCCTGAAGAGGTCGCGGTCGTCCGGTGGATATTTCAGGAGTTCAACCGGCGAAAGTCCGAAACCGCGATCGCTCGCGAACTCAATCGAAGAGCCATACCTACCCACACCGGCAGCCCATGGAACAGGCCGCTGATAGGCCGGATTCTCAGAGACGAACACTATGTCGGCAACCTGGTTTTCAACAAGCGATCGAACAAGTTAAGAGAGGCGCAGGTATACAACCCGCCCGATCTTTGGGTCAGGAGCGAAGGCTGTATCGAGCCGATTATCGATCGTGACGTTTTCCTGCAGGCGAAGAAAACTATCGAGGAGCGGCGTGTAGATTTGCCGGAAGAAGAGATGCTGGCCCGTCTTCGCCGAACATTGTTTAAGGAAGGGCGCCTCAGCCCAGCGATCATTAATAGGACCGTCGGGCTGCCCTGCACCGCGACTTACATGCAGCATTTTGGCAGCCTGCGGAACGTCTACAGGCTGATCGGCTATGCGTCCAAAAAGAACTGCGACTATATCGATTCCCGCGAAGCCTGGGCCGTCCGGCTTGCCAAGCTGGCGTCGCAAGTTGCCGCCAGCATTAAAAAGCGGGGCAGATCAGGCGCCCTAGCCGACTCGCCCGATTGCATACGGGTGAGCGGGACGGCGAGCATTTCCTTCAGGATCGCGCGATGGTATCCCGGCAAGAAGGAAAACCACTCACCGCTTTGGTCCATTCAATACCGGGCCGGTTTGGCCCCTGGATGGGTTGCCGCCATCAGGCTCGGGGAACACAACGATACCGTGCTCGATTACTTGCTCTTGCCGACAACCGGCCTCGCTAGGCGATGCATAAAATTCTCCGAGAAAGCGCGGCCTCGTCACGGCGTAAGCCGTTTCGGGACTGCGGAGGCGCTGATTAGATCGATCAGCCGGCGAGTAACCACGAATGGCCATGCTCCTGCAGCCAAGCCAGCGCGAGTGAAAATGTCACGAAAAGCAGGCCGCCCAAAAGGTAAGAGCGGCCGCGCGCGGCACTGATCGAGCGCAAGTAGAGATAGGCGCCGATCAGCGTCCCGTAGTTCTTCTTAAAATGGCCGTTGAGTCTGGCTATTTCCACCAGTTCCGACGACGCGGCGGTTTCCGCGGCAGGGGCTCGCAGCACAGCAAAGCGCATGATCGGCAGCATCCTGGCAAACGGCAAACCGCTCAGGCCGCAATAGTTCAGGCCGCAGCCTTGTCTTCCTTGTCCGAGCCGCGAGCTACGACCTTCATCGCGTCGTCAGACAAGGGGCGCTGGAGCGCCTTCGCCTCTGCCCAAGGCGCGCGCATCCAGACATCGCGCTCCTCGTCGGTCGTTAGGATGACCGGCATGGCCTTTGGGTGAATGGGTTCGACAATCGCGTTCGGCGCCGTGGTCAGGAAGCCATAGACGTCGTGAGGGCCGGGGATAGGCTTCGACTTGGTGCCGCGGTCGCCGCGGAATACTGTCCAGATCCCGGCAAAGGCGAACAGGGGGCGATCCTCGTTCAGGGCGAACCAGACCACATCTTTCTTGCCGGTCTCAGGATTTGGCTCCGGCGCGTATTCCGAGAAGCTGTTGGCTGGCACCAGGCAACGGCTTTCCGGCTTCAGCCAGCCCCGCCAGTGGGGAGACGAGGTGTTGCGGATGTTGGTGACGGGCGGCCCGCCGAATTTGGGAGGCGGCGGCATGCCCCAGCGCATCATAGTCAGTTCGCGCTCGGCGCCGGCGTAGCGTAGCACAGGCGCCGGATAGTCTGGGAACACGCCGGCCATTGGCGGCAGGTTGCCGACGTATTGGTTGACCACGCGGAACAGCCGGCGGATTGCGTCCTGATTCGTAGTAATCGAATAGAGATTGCACATTGACCGACCTGTAGGGCCAAGCTGTTCCGGGCATCAATCCCTAGCAAATTTGCCTAGGCCCACAAGGGCTGCTGTAATGCCTAGCCATGGGTACCAAGTCACGGCAGACAATCTGGGGCGGGTATCGTCATGGCCGCGAAGAAGAGCGCCTGGCATGCCCGCGAAGCCGCGCAGAAGGCTGCCCGCGAGGCAAACCGCGCCGAGGCCACGGCATGGTCGGTGCAGATGGAAGGCTACGGCGGGGCCCCGAAAGCGCTCTAACGCTGGATGCGGCCGGTTTTTGGGCTTTATGAGGTCCCAATGGACCGCCTAGACCCCATGGGGTACTCTAGACAACGCGGAGAAGGTTCGAACCCAGTTCCTCTCCCTCCGCCATACAGGTCGAAAAGTCCTTATTCGCCGGGCGACCTTCGAGTAGGTATTTGTATCCATCGGTACCGTTGGCACCATCGATGGGTCCCGAAAGCGCGAACGTTTTGCCATCTGGAGTCCTGATCTCGACATCGATCCTCCGATGCGCTTCAGTCCGACGGACGATCGGGTCCAGGCGGAAAATCTTTCTGATCAGTCGAGGGTATGACTAGGGTTTCTAGCGTGGTTCGCAGGCGAGGCCTCGCGAAATCGACGAAGGCTCGGATTTTGGACGAGATCAGCCGGCTCTGGGCATAGACGAGATTCACCGGCAAGGCTGGGGGCGTGAATTCATCTAGAACGAGCACCAAGCGTCCGTCTTTGATCTTGTCCGCCACCATATAGGAGAGGGCGATGGTGATACCATCGCCCATTTCGGCAGCAGCGATCGCCGAGACGGCGTCGTTGATTTCCAGGCGTGGCATGAAGGACACGCTCTGCCCGCTTCGCCCGTTCATGAAGCGCCATTCCCGATTGGGCATAAGCCCGGTGAAGGCGATCATAGAATGCAAGCGCAGATCGGCAGGGAGCTGGGGCGTACCCCGCTTGGCAAGGTAGTCCGGGCTCGCCACGAGGATGCGGCGCACCAGCCCTACCTTCCTTGCCACCAAGTTTGAATCCGGGAGGGGGCCGATCCTCACCGCGACGTCAATTCCCTCCTCGATCAGGTTGGTGATGCGATCGAGAAGCAGCACCGAGACCGAGATACGCGGGTTCTGGTTGAGAAAAGCGCAGACGATCGGCGTCAGGGCCGACCGACCAAAGGTGACGGACGCGGTGACGCTGAGATGCCCATGCGGAACAGCCGTCTCGCCTACTGCATCTTTCTCCGCCATATCGAGATCGCTGAGGATACGTTTGGCATTCTCGAGAAAGCGCTGACCTGTATCGGTGATCGTCAGACTGCGTGTGGTGCGGTTGAAGACTCGCGCGCCGAGCCTGTCCTCTAGCGCCGAGATGGCGCGCGTTACGGCCGGCGGTGACAAACGCAGGCGGACGCCGGCCTTGGCAAAACTCCCGGCATCAGCCACCGCAACGAACACCTCCAACTCGTGCAATCGATCCATCGATTGTTCCTCCGTGTGGAATAGCAGGTTTCACGTATCGCCTATTCTTTCAAGGGTGGTTGGGAGGCATCGTTCGCAGAGTCATTTCCCCAGAACCGACCTGAATAAGGCTGCTGACCCCGACAATCCGCTCAAGCACTGCTGCTGGGCTCATTTCGCAGAGGACCCTCTCATGGCTGACCTGACACGCCGCGGCCTTGCCGCATCGCTCGCGGCCCTGCCGCTTCTGGCGGTCCAGCCGACTGCGCTTCGGGCGCGGCCGGCAGGGGCCCTGAACCGGCTGCCGGTCACGGCCCGCTACCAGATCGGGCGCTTCGAGGTGACCGTCATTTCCGATGGCTATATCGATTTTCCATTCGAGCTGTTTACCGGAGTGACTCCCGATCAAGCTCGCCAAGCGACGCAGGCTGTCTACGCCGCCGGCAACAACGGGGTGCGCGGGAGCTTCGCGACCTACTTGGTCAACGATGGCCAGCGCTACGTTCTCGTTGATAGCGGACCGGCCGGCACGGTCAGTAAGACCTCAGGCTATATGCCAGGCACTCTTGCGGCCCTCGGAGTCAAGCCGACGGATATTGATGCCGTCATCCTGACCCATGCCCATGTCGACCATATCGGCGGCATGGTCGCGGGCAACCGCAACAACTATCCCAATGCCGAGGTCTATATCGACCGCCGGGACGTGAAGACCTTCACGGACCCATCCATCGAGGCCCGTGCGCCAGAAATTACCAGGTCGAGCTTCGCTGCCACACGGCAGCTTGTACGCCTCTACCCGCGGCTTCAGCAGATCGATGGCGACCGGGAGATCATGCGCGGGATTTCCGTCTTCGACCTGTCAGGGCACACACCGGGGCAGATCGGGGTGAAGATCGAGGATGGCGGGCAGAGCCTAAACCTCGTTGCCGACATGCTGTTCCACCCGGCTGCCCACCCCGCGCTTCCCGGCTTCGGGATCGTGTTCGAGATGGACAAGGCTGCGGCGGACGCCTCGCGAGCCCGGTTCTTCCCGAAGGCTGCGGAAGAGAAGTCGCTACTCGCCGCGACGCACATGCCTTTCCCCGGCGTCGGCCGGATCGTGAAAGACGGAACCGCGCTGAAGTGGCTCGCAGCGGACTGGTCCTACGTGAACTGAACGGACGGCCGGGCGTGGCTATGTCCGGGCCCGGCCGCCGTCGACCTCAAGGAGAATGTCATGCCGCATCATTTCGCGGAGATTGCCTTTACCCCCACGGTGAAGAAGGTGCAGGAACAACAGGGGCGCCGGACGTCCTATGCTCGGATGGCTGGTGTTCCAGAAGCAACGAACCATACCCTGACAGAGGCCGAGGCCGGATTCATCGCCGCGCGAAACTCCCTTTACGTGGCGACCGTTGGCGAAACCGGCTGGCCCTATCTCCAGCATCGCGGAGGGCCAGTCGGCTTCGTGCGCGTGCTGGACGAGCGCACCGTCGGCTTCGCCGATTTCCGAGGCAACCGGCAATATGTGAGCGTTGGCAATCTGATGACGGATGACCGCGTCGCGCTTTTCTTCATGGACTACCCGAACAAGACGCGCCTCAAGATGTTCGGCCATGTTCGGCTAGTCGGGCTCGATGATCAGGCGACACTTGCCCGGCTCGAGATGCCCAATTATCGCGCCCGTGTGGAGCGGGGCTTCCTGATCAAGGTAGAGGGCTTCGACTGGAACTGCCCACAGCACATCACCGAGCGGTTCACACTAGATGAGATCCGCGCGATGACCGAGCCGTTGACGAAGCGCATTGCCGAACTTGAGGCGGAGCTCGCAAGTCGTCCGGCCTTGCTTCCCAGGAAATGAGGTGGGCCATGCTTGCGCGTGACGAACGCCGATTCCGCTACCCGGAGTGCCTGGAGCTGGAAGCCCTTCATGGGCAATTCCTGCCTTGCGAGGCCTATGACGATCTGCAGGACCGCGCGGTTGAAAGCCGCCCGTCCGAACGAGCCCGCGTGCTTGTGCCGGTCATCCGGTCGCTGATGGATTGGCTTCGCACAATGCGCGAAACGATGCGGACATCGTGAGGAGGTAGGCATGAACCATCCGATCAAGCTCCACCGCTTCCGCCTCTCCGGCCATTCCCATCGGGTCGAACTCTTTCTCTCCCTGCTCGGGGTGCCCTTCGAACGGATCGAGGTCGAGCTGGGCAAGGGCGAGCATAAGACACCCGCGTTTCTTTCGCTGAACCGGTTCGGGCAGGTGCCTGTGATCGAGGATCGGGGATACATCCTTGCGGATTCCAATGCGATCCTCGTCTATCTCGCGATCGCGTATGACCCGGAACGCCGGTGGTATCCGAACGATCCGGTCGGCGCGGCATCGGTGCAGCGATGGCTGTCAGCGGCGGCGGGACCGCTGCTCACGGGACCGGCCCACGCGCGCCTCGTCGGTATCTTCAATGCCAAGCACGACCTCGGACGCGCCCATGCGATCGCAAAAGAACTCTTCGACGTCATGGAAGACCATTTAGCGCAGGAAGGCGGACATCTTGTCGGCCGCCATCACACCATCGCCGACATCGCGCTTTACACCTACACCGCGCATGCGGTTGAGGGGCATCTGAACCTCGCACCCTACCCCGCCGTCCGCGCCTGGCTGGCCTCGATCGAAGCCTTGCCCGGCTTCCTGCCTATGGTTCGGACCGAGCCGCGCTATGGCGCGTCGGCAGGAAACTGATACGCAAGACTTGTTGGGGGTTGCTGCGCCCTCATCGGGGTTCAACCCTGACGCCGGTCCGCGGCTCCGCGTTCAATCGGAAAAGCAGGGTGCTGGGGATGCTAGAGGTGCACATTCGCTTGGGGTTCCTGGCGGGGACGCCTTGAACCTCGCCGCGCGGCCGTGCGGTGAACGTCGAAATCTACCAACCGCGCGGCGCCTCCGGTTACCCAAGCCTGGTGCTCGCGCAGCCCTTCGATCGTCGCGCTCTCAACTTTCTCTGGTTCGCCAGGGGACTGAGATCTTCGCCCACGTTCAGCGGCCCTGCAGCAGCGCCCATCGAACGGCGCAATCTTTCATCGAACGAAATAATCGATTTCGCTTATCGGATATTCCGCACGTTACTCGGTTGGCTCATCCTCGGCGCGTCAGGAAACACATTTAGGAAAGGGCAGACTTCATGACGAAGGAATTTACCGACAAGGCATCGCCAGAGCGGGGGATCAATCGGCGCGATCTGGTCACCGCGGCAGTCGCGGCCAGCACGGTGCCATTGATCCAGAGTACCTCTGCAGGCGCAGCGGATCGGGGGCTCAAGCGTAGGGATGCGCCTATGTCGGACGTCAAGCTGACATACCTCGGCGGACCAACCTATCTCATCGAGATTGGAGGGATCCGCATTGTAACGGACCCTGGTTTCGATCCGCAGGGCACCGAGCGCGTCGAAGGGCCGGGGCACGTCCTGACCAAGGTGATGGCACCGCCGATACCGGTCAACGAGATCGGCCCGATCGATCTCGTGTTGCTGAGCCACGCCCAACACCTCGACAATCTCGACAACGAAGGCAAGCGGCTTCTGGGTCGCGCCGCTCTGACAATCACGACGCCAGACAGCGCGAAAATGGGCCTGCCCGGCAAGCCGATGGGTTTGCAGACCTGGGAGTCCCATGAGTTTAGTCGTCCGAACGGCCAGTCCATTCGTATCACGGCGATGCCCGCCGTTCATACGAGCAATCCTGATCTTCGTGGCGCCGTCGGTGAAGTCACGGGATTTATGATCGAGTGGAAGGAACAGAAGAGCGGCACCTTCTATGTGTCAGGCGACACTGTCTGGATCGAAGATTTCAAGGAGATCGCCCGGCGTTTCAGGGTGCGATCGGGCATTCTGCATCTTGGGGCAGCCAATGTGCCCGCGGTCGGGGACAATTTCCTGACCATGTCGTCGACCGATGGCGCGAAGCTCGTGAAACTCCTAGGCATG